>JAHRVS010000249.1 GCA_019090565.1 Gammaproteobacteria bacterium | reverse complement strand
TGTTATCAGTGAGGGTGCCATGGTCCATCACTTGAAGTAATAGATTAAACACATCTGGATGTGCCTTCTCAATTTCATCAAGCAACAATACGCAATGAGGCTTTTTAGTAATCGCTTCTGTGAGAAGCCCTCCTTGATCATATCCAACGTAACCGGGAGGAGCCCCAATTAAGCGAGAAACCGTATGACGCTCCATATATTCTGACATGTCAAAACGAACAAGCTCTATCCCCATCGTGAAAGCAAGCTGACGGCATACTTCAGTTTTTCCAACGCCTGTAGGGCCTGCAAATAAGAAACAGCCTAATGGCTTATCTGGAGAATTTAACCCCGCCCTTGAGAGTTTGATGGCGGAGGACAGCGTTCCAATCGCATCATCCTGACCAAAAATTACCCGCTTAAGGTCTACATCAAGATTCCTTAATGACTCTTTATCGGAAGAGCTAACCGTTTTTGGTGGAATCCGAGCCATCGTGGAAATTATTTTTTCCACATCTGTTTTAGTGATCACTTTTTTACGCTTACCGCTCGGTTGCAGTCTTTGATAAGCACCGGCCTCATCGATGACATCAATGGCCTTATCGGGTAAGTAGCGATCAGTCAAATAACGCGCTGACAACTGAGCTGCTGCCTCAAGCGCCCCATCTCGGTATTTAATATCATGGTGAGCTTCAAAAACACTCTTAAGACCTTTGAGAATTTTAAATGTATCTTCAACAGAAGGCTCTTCAATATCGACCTTCTGAAACCGTCGACTCAAAGCTCTGTCTTTTTCAAATACACCCCGGTACTCTTGAAAGGTGGTTGAACCAATACACTTGATATTTCCCGAAGCCAGCAGAGGCTTAAGTAAATTGGAGGCATCCATTACGCCACCAGATGCAGCACCCGCACCGATTATGGTGTGAATTTCGTCTATAAATAAGATTGCATGCTCTTCTTTTTTGAGCTCTGCAAGCAATGCTTTAAAACGCTTCTCGAAATCACCGCGATATTTTGTGCCTGCAAGCAGCGCACCTAGATCCAGAGAATAAATAACACTCTCGCTAATGGCCTCTGGTACTTTCCCTTCAACAATAAGCTTGGCGAGGCCTTCTGCAACCGCAGTTTTACCAACGCCGGGCTCGCCAACGAGTAAAGGGTTACATTTGCGTCGTCGACAGAGAATTTGAACCGTACGCTCCACCTCTGGCCCGCGGCCAATTAAGGGGTCGATTCGACCCTCCATGGCGACTTCATTTAAGTTGTCAGCATAAGCATTTAAAGGGCTTTGTGATGAGCCATCGCTTACAATCTCTTCGTCATTTTGCTCAACAGAGGATTCATCATTCGTATGCTCATCCGCCGTTTTAGAGATCCCATGAGAAATAAAGTTCACAACGTCTATTCTGGCCACGCTCAAAGACTTAAGGAAATACACAGCCTGGCTTTCCTGCTCGCTGAAAATCGCAACAAGAACATTAGCCCCGTTCACTTCTTTTTTCCCCGAAGATTGGACGTGGAATACCGCGCGCTGCAAAACTCGCTGAAAACCCAGTGTCGGCTGCGTCTCTCTTAAGGACTCATCATCAGGAATAAGTGGCGTGGTTTCATCCACGAAACTTATTAGGTCTACCTTCAGCTTTTCAAGGTCAGCCCCGCAGGCCTTCATCACTGTAGCAGCAGAATCATTGTCCACCAAAGCCAAAAGCAAATGTTCAACAGTCATATATTCATGACGTTTGCCCTTTGCCACTTTAAAGGCCGAATTTAATGTGCTTTCTAACTCTTTGTTTAGCATCGAAGATCCACCCGTGCGACATGTTAAAACCAGTATTGGATGTAACTGGGTTGCGTCAAACAACCTCAATTTCACAAAGGAGCGGGTGCTGATTTTCTTTCGAAAACAAACAAACCTGATGGGCTTTGGTTTCAGCAACATCCTTGGTATAAGCGCCACAAGTCGCCTTGCCTCGTTTATGCACAACTAGCATGACCTGCACCGCTTGCTCCTCATCCATCCCAAAAAATATCTTTAGTACTTCTACAACAAAATCCATAGGGGTGTAGTCATCATTCACCAGCACCACTTTATACATGGAAGGGGGGGTGACTTTTTGCTTCGCTTCAGGCTTCGCTGTTGCGGTTCCAATGGAATCGTCCCCGATGAAACCATCATCCATCTCATCACCTTCCCCACCACTCAATACTAGCCGACAAAACACGGGTTTACTCATAATGGATACTCATACCAAACCAAACACTATTAAACGAAAACGAATATAGGCCAAAATAAACATCTATATAACTAGCGCCCTATTCACCGCAAGACCTTTAGCTTTCAGTAACATAGGGCCCCAGTGAATAAAAATCAAAGGTAAAATATCATAAAAACCCCTCTTAATCTCTTGACAAGCGCATAATTTTATTCAACAGTGGGCTTTGGATAACTAAGCCGTTGAAGTTAGCAACAAAAAAAATGTTTACAAAATAATACCAATAAAAACGATTCAACTAAAAGGATGTAAAAATGATTACAGGGAAAGTGAAATGGTTTAACAACGCGAAAGGTTACGGCTTTATTCGTCC
>JAHRVS010000248.1 GCA_019090565.1 Gammaproteobacteria bacterium | reverse complement strand
TGATAGATGAAGAAGACATAACAGTATTCGGCTGTAGCGCAAAGTACCTCAGCGCGTTAGAAAAGGTAGGGCTAAGCCCAAAACAAAACCACGACCTCTCTAGCCTAAAACAGGTACTTTCCACTGGCTCCCCTCTAAGCCCAGCTAGCTTTCACTACGTTTATCAAGAATTTAAAAAAGACCTCTGCTTATCATCGATTTCAGGAGGCACTGACATCATCTCCTGCTTTGTGCTGGGGAATCCCGCGCTTGCTGTCTATTCTGGCGCTATACAATGCGTCGGACTAGGCATGGATGTAGCGATCTACAACGAGGAGGGTGATGCCGTTATTGGCGAAAAAGGAGAGCTGGTTTGCACGCAAGCCTTCCCCTCAATGCCCATCTACTTTTGGAATGATCCTGAAAAAAAACGCTATCGTGCCAGCTATTTCAAACGGTTTCCTGGCATATGGACCCATGGTGATATTGGCGAGCTGAAACCAAATGGCGGAGTCATACTTTCTGGACGCTCTGATACCGTATTAAACCCTGGGGGCGTTCGCATCGGAACGGGGGAGATTTATCGTATCGTCGATACTGTCTCGCAAATCATGGATAGCGTCGTCGTAGGCCAAGCGTGGAACGGTGACGTAAGGGTGGTGTTATTTGTCCAGCTAAAAGCGGGGTTATGCCTTGATGAGGCGCTGCGTATAAAAATAAAAAAAACCATAAAAAAAGAATTAAGTCCCCGCCACGCACCGGAAAAAATCCTACAGGTTCAAGATATTCCCAAAACACTAAGTGGCAAAACAGTAGAGCTCGCCGTCAATCACTGCATCCACGGCAAAGAAATCAAAAACATTGATGCGCTAGCAAATCCAGAGGCATTGGAACAATACAAAAATAGGGAGGAATTAAAGACTTAACAACAACGCTTCATTGCGAAGCGAGAATACAAACCCCAATCGAGATAGACTGGGGTTTGTTATAAGCTTTACAGCTTGCTTTCAAACTCAGGTACAGCTTCAAACAGGTCTGCAACCAAACCGTAATCCGCTATCTGAAAGATAGGAGCTTCTTCATCTTTGTTTATAGCAACGATGACTTTACTGTCTTTCATACCAGCCAAATGCTGAATCGCACCGGAGATACCAACTGCAATGTACAGGTCAGGGGCAACGATTTTACCCGTTTGACCAACTTGCATGTCATTGGGAACAAAGCCAGCATCAACGGCTGCACGGGATGCACCCACTGCAGCGCCAAGCTTATCAGCAACCTTTTCCAGCATGGCGAAATTTTCACCATTCTGCATACCACGGCCACCAGAAATAACAACGCTAGCAGCAGTCAGCTCAGGACGCTCAGACTTCACGATCTCTTCACTAACAAAAGCCGATACACCAGCATCATGCGCTGCATCAACAGCTTCAACCGAAGCAGAACCGCCTTCAGCAGAAGCAGCATCAAAACCCGTACCACGCACGGTGATGACTTTAATTGCATCAGCGCTCTGAACCGTTGCGATAGCGTTACCCGCATAAACTGGGCGCTTAAACGTGTCAGCCGAATCAACCGCAATGATTTCAGAAATTTGCGCAACGTCTAACAATGCCGCAGCACGTGGCAAAAAGTTTTTAGCGATAACGGTATTGCTACCCAGAATGTGCGTGTAGCCTTTACCAAGATCAGCAACTAACAAAGATACGTTCTCAGCCAGCTGATTCGCATACACGGCGTTATCAGCAACCAATACCTTCGCAACACCTTCAATTTTGGCAGCGGCTTCAGCCACAGCACCGCAATCTGAACCAGCAACCAACAAATCGATGTCACCGCCAATTTCTTTGGCTGCGGTAACGGTACTCAATGTCGCAGGATTCACGCTAGCATTGTCATGATCTACATATACAAGAATTCCCATTAGATCACCCTCGCTTCATTTTTCAGTTTATCTACAAGCTCATCAACCGACTCAACCTTGATTCCTGCAGAACGCTGAGCAGGAGCTTCAACCTTAAGCGTGGTCGTGCGTGGAGCAACGTCCACACCCAACTCTTCTGGAGTCAAGACATCAAGAGGCTTCTTCTTTGCTTTCATGATATTAGGAAGTGAAGCATAACGAGGCTCATTTAAGCGCAAGTCAGTGCTTACAACCGCAGGTAAGTTCAAGGCTACCGTCTGCAAGCCACCGTCGATTTCACGAACCACGGTTAACTTATCGCCATCAACCGTGATCTCTGAAGCGAATGTGCCCTGAGCATAACCAGCTAGCGCTGCAAGCATTTGGCCTGTTTGGTTGTTATCACTGTCAATAGACTGCTTACCGGTGATAACGATCTGAGGCTCTTCTTTATCACAAACCGCCTTCAGCACTTTAGCGATGCCAAGAGGGTCAACTTGTGTATCAGTTTCAACCAGAATAGCGCGATCAGCACCCAGTGCTAATGCGGTACGCAGTGTTTCTTGGCCAGTTTTTGGACCAATACAGACTGCAACAATTTCAGTAGCGACACCCTTTTCTTTTAGTCGAATAGCTTCTTCAACGGCAATCTCGCAGAAAGGGTTAATCGCCATCTTAACGTTATTTAAATCAACTCCGCTGTTATCTGCAAGAACGTTAACCTTAACGTTTGCATCTACAACACGTTTGACAGCAATAAGAACCTTCATGGAATCCTCAGCTTATTGTTAGATGAATGTATGTGTTAGCGCTTCGTGACCAAAAACAAAGACTCAAAAGAATACACCGAAATCGACAACAATCTTTTCTAGCCTTCACTTACAGCCAAAATACGGCCCCAACTCTAGGAACGGCGTATAGTGGGCTTTTCCCATCACTAGGTCAAGCTTTTCCTCTACGCCAAACTTTATCTTTTAAATACATGCTATTAGGGTTCATCGCAATGAAAGCCACCTCAAAAAACGCACCGGTTTAAGATAAGTTTCGCCCCATAATTCAAACAGTCATTGGCCTTATTGCCTCTGTTTTAATATACTATGTGGCGTTTTCTTACTTGAATCCTGCGGGTTCGCTCAAGCTCTACGTTTACCAGTGTTCTCCGCGCCCCTATTTAACACTATCCAATCAAAGAGGAGTGAGACCATGGAACGTGAAGCAATGGAATTTGACGTGGTCATCGTTGGTGGCGGCCCTGCAGGCTT
>JAHRVS010000247.1 GCA_019090565.1 Gammaproteobacteria bacterium | reverse complement strand
GGGTGGCGCTCTGATTCTGATTGCGATTTTGATCAGCCTTTTGCTTTGGGCTGACCTGCGGATTCATTATGTTTGGGCTGTATTTTTTGTGATACTTGCTTTTGGGTGGGTAGGTTGGGTCGATGATTATCGAAAAGTGGTTGAAAAAAATCCAGATGGTTTGCCTGCTCGGTGGAAGTTATTTTGGCAGTCTGTGTTTGCAACGGCAGTGGCCATATTTCTGTATCATTCGGCGACCCTCCCAGCGGAAACCCAGCTGCTTGTCCCCTTGTTTAAAGACATTGCAATTGAACTAGGGCTTGCCTATGTATTCCTTACTTATTTCGTCATTGTGGGGACGAGCAATGCCGTCAATTTAACGGATGGCCTTGATGGTTTAGCCATTATGCCTACGGTGATGGTGTCGAGTGGCTTGGGCTTGTTTTGTTATTTTACGGGGCACTCTGGGTTTGCGGAGTATTTGCACTTGCCCTTTATTCCCGGTGTGGGCGAACTCTTTATTATTTGCGCGGCTATCTCTGGGGCTGGTTTGGGGTTTTTATGGTTTAACGCTTACCCAGCACAAGTATTTATGGGGGATGTGGGCGCCTTATCGCTAGGTGCGACGCTTGGTGTGATTGCGGTAATTGTTCGCCAAGAGGCGCTGTTATTTGTTATGGGCGGGGTGTTTGTTGCCGAAACTGTTTCTGTCATTCTTCAAGTTGCCTCATTTAAATTGACTGGGCGACGTATTTTTCGGATGGCACCTTTGCACCACCACTTTGAATTAAAGGGTTGGGCAGAGCCAAAGGTTATTGTTCGCTTCTGGATAATTACTGTCATTCTGGTGCTCGTAGGCATCGGTTCACTCAAACTTCGGTAGCAGGCTGTTTCATGACGAAGCATTATTTGATATTAGGTTTAGGTAAAAGCGGGCTATCTGCCGCGTATTACCTGTGCCATCAAAATGCGAACGTTGTACTTGCAGACACCCGTGAGCAGGTTTCTGGTATTGACGCTTTCAAAAAGTCTTTTCCAGAAGTAAGCGTTTCCCTAGGAGGTTTACCACTAAGTTTGCTCGATAATATCGACACGCTTGTCATAAGTCCTGGCTTATCGCCAGAACAGCCCATAGTAAAAGAGGCACTACGGCGTGATATAGAGGTGATTGGCGATATTGAATTGTTTTGCCGGCATGCATACTCACCGATTATTGCGGTGACGGGTACCAATGCAAAGAGTACCGTTGTCACGCTCATCGCTAAAATGATTGCCGATGCCGGCTACCGTGTTGGTCTGGGTGGGAATATAGGCACGCCGGCTTTAGCATTACTCAATAAGACTAAGGATGAAGCAGACTTTTATGTCTTGGAGCTGTCTAGCTTCCAGTTAGAGAGCACTTCTTCCTTGAAGGCGAAAGTGGCAGTCGTTTTGAATATAACACCCGACCATATGGATCGTTACGACAGCTTTGATGATTACGTAAATACTAAGTTACGCATTTTTAATGGTTGTGAAAATGCCTTATACAATCATGATGATGATCTGACCATCCCTAGAAACAATGAGCCTGTAAAGATTAGTTTTGGTATAGGCAAAAATTTCAAACAGACAGCGCTGAGCTATTCGTTAAATCAAAATGTTGCATCGACCGACCTTCTGCGTGGCGATGAAGTCATTGTTACGGATGACATGTTGCAGTTAAAAGGAACGCATAATCACTTAAACTGTCTAGCTGCCATCGCCGTCTGTGATGCCATCGGTATAGAGCGATCAAGGCAACGAAAGAGCTTGCAAGAATTTTCGGGTTTACCGCATCGCTGTGAAACCATCGCTGATATTCATGGCGTGAGCTGGGTGAATGATTCCAAAGGAACAAATGTCGGCGCTACCTTGGCGGCATTGAAGGGTTTTGGAAAGGCCTTCCCTAAAAAAATCATATTGATTCTGGGCGGCGTTAGCAAAGACGCTAGCTTTTCATCACTAATAAATCCCATAAATCAGTTTGTGAAAAGAATCTTGGTGTATGGGCAGGATGCGGGCAAAATCATTGCTGACCTTTCCGGTGCAGTGGACTGCCAAATAGACGAGCTTGAAGAGTTTGAGGCGGTTATCAGTAAAGCGTACAGCATTGCGAGTGAACAAGACCTGGTTTTATTTTCTCCTGCGTGTGCGAGCTTTGATATGTTCGATAGTTTTGAGCATCGGGGTGAGGTATTTAAAAAACAGGTTTTGGCTTTTGGCCCTTTTTCTGACAAAGAAAGGGGGGCGTGTTAATGGGAGGCATGGGGGCACTAAAGTTAGATCGAATACTAATCATTAGCGCAGCGGTATTGTTATGCCTAGGCCTTCTGATGGTTGCATCCGCATCGATGGTTATCGCTGAAAATGACAACCTAGACCCTTTTCATTTTGTGATTCGACATGGTATTTCAATTTTTATCGCCGTATGCAGTGCTGTGGTTGCTTACCAGATTCCTATGCAATTTTGGGAGCGTATCAGCGGCCCATTGTTCTTTTTGGCTTTGTTGATATTGGGCTTGGTCTTGGCCTTTGGGATTACCGTTAACGGTAGTACGCGCTGGGTGAGTCTGGGAGTTATGAATTTTCAGCCTTCTGAAATGGCTAAGATTTTTGTGCTGATATACATAGCAAGCTTTATTGTGAGGAAGCGTACAGAGGTGCAAGGTCAAATATCAGGCGTTTTGAAGCCGGTTGTGATTTTGTTTATTCCGGCAGTATTACTGCTTGCTGAACCAGATTTTGGGTCTGTCGTTGTGCTCAGTGTTGCGGCGTTTGTGATGCTCTTTATGGGCGGGGTCAGAGTTAAATATTTCGCGCTACTCGTAATTTTTGGCGCTGGGCTCTTTTATCTGTTGCTTATTACCCAGCCCTACCGTGTCGCACGCTTGTTGGCATTTCTTCATCCTTGGGAAAACCAATATGGCTCTGGTTATCAACTGGTACAAAGCCTTATTGCATACGGTCGAGGTGGCTGGATGGGTCAGGGCTACGGCAGCAGCATACAAAAATTACTTTACCTTCCTGAGGCCCATACGGATTTTTTGATTTCGGTATTTGCCGAAGAGCTTGGGCTTATGGGGATGATGGTCGTTACTGGCCTTTTTTCGGCACTGATATTTTCGGCATTATTTATTTCGAGAGCGGCTGAGAAACGGCAAGCATATTTTTCGGCCTATTTGGGGTACGGGTTGGGAACACTAGTGGGGATACAAGCGGCCTTTAATCTTGGTGTTAGCATGGGCTTGTTGCCCACCAAAGGCCTTACTTTACCGCTCATGAGTTATGGGGGCAGCAGCCTCCTTTCGACCTGTTTTCTTCTGGCGATACTGCTTCGAATTAACAAAGAAAATGCGCTTGCCAAAGAAAGCATTACCGCAAAGAGAAAGCCGAAGCGAAAGAAAAAGCCTGCGTCTGATACCTCGCTACAGCCTAGTCCATTGAGGGCTGCCCTATGAGTCACCTTGAGTTGAATGCTAAGAAAGTGTTGATTATGGCCGGTGGAACTGGCGGTCATGTCTTTCCCGCCTTAGCGGTGGCGCGATTCCTAGATAAAAAGGGCGTGGCTATTTCTTGGTTGGGCACTGAGCAAGGAATTGAATCCCGGGTGGTGCCTGATGAAAAGTTCATTGACCTCCATTATTTATCTGTAGCAGGGGTGCGAGGTCAAGGCCTGAAGCGGTTGTTGGCGGCACCCTTTACGCTGGTATTGGCATGTTGGCAAGCGACCAAGACATTGCGAGCCGTAAAGCCGCACCTTGTGCTGGGCATGGGGGGGTTTGCATCTGGCCCTGGTGGACTAATGGCTTGGCTGATGGGTTACCCTCTTGTGGTGCATGAACAAAACGCCGTGCCGGGTTTTACCAATCGTATATTAAGCAAATTTGCGCAGCGTGTTTTACAGGCGTTCCCCGGAACATTCTCGGGCGCGGCACCAGAGAAGTTTCTCGTAACGGGGAACCCAGTTCGACAAGATATTGTGCATTTGCTTGAACCTGAGGTGCGTTTTGATGAGAGACAGTCGCAGCAGGAAATTAACATCCTTATTCTTGGTGGAAGCCAGGGGGCTTTGGCTATCAATGAGCTGGTTCCCCAAGCGCTATCAAAAATAGTAGGCAGTTCGTCAAATTGCACTTTGCCGTTGTGCATATGGCATCAGGCTGGGCGTAATAAAGATGCGGCCACGGCCTCAACTTATGAGCGTCTTACGTTGCGAGCAAAAGTTGAATCATTCATAAGTGATATGGGAGCCGCGTATGCGTGGGCTGATTTGGTCATATCTCGATCTGGGGCCTTAACGGTAAGTGAAATACAGCAAGCGGGAGTTGGCGCTGTTTTTATTCCCTACCCCAGCGCGACAGATGACCATCAAACTAAAAATGCCGAGTTTCTAGTAAAAGAGGGTGCCGCGCTGGTGGCGCAACAAAGAGAGCTTGATGTTGAAAAGTTGGCTGAGACTATAAACCCATTACTAAATAGAGAGAAGTTGAAAACAATGGCTTTGGCAGCGAAACGTAGTGCGCCTATGAAAACCACTGAAACTGTAGTGAACGCGTGCATGGAGGTGATCCGTGCTTAATTTTATACCGGAAATGCGTCGTATTAAAAAGATACACTTTGTTGGAATTGGCGGAGTGGGTATGGGCGGTATTGCGGAGGTGCTTTTTAATCAAGGGTACCAGGTATCTGGGTCCGATATAAAAATTGGCGCGATGACCAGTCGGCTTACCGATGCTGGTGTTCAGATTGATATTGGTCATCGGGGTGAAAATGTCGTTGATAAAGACGTGGTGGTGGTTTCGACCGCTGTAGATCCGGAAAACCCCGAATTAATACAAGCTCGAGAGCTTGGTATTCCCATTGTTCCCCGAGCAGAAATGCTTGCAGAGCTTATGCGCTTTCGACACGGCATTGCCGTAGCCGGCACACATG
>JAHRVS010000010.1 GCA_019090565.1 Gammaproteobacteria bacterium | reverse complement strand
TCGTAAAAACCAACGCGTAGCCCGGCGCACAACGCGGGACACATCTGTCATCATTTTAATCTGAACGCCAGTGCTGATTTTGTAATCAAGGTCTTGAACCTCGTTCCAAATATCGTCCAGTTGATAAATGGATTTCGCTATCATATACGCTTTTGCGATATCCGCCGGTTCTGCGCCCGATGCATCATGCATGCGGATAATGTAAGTAATGCCCATGTCATTAACAATGGAATTGGCTAACTGGGTAGCTATTATTTCGCTTTTCAAGCGGTGCTCGTACATTTGCGGCTTAAACTTTACACTCATCAATTTGGGAAAGGCGGTTTCTATTTGCGATGAAATAAACGGATCGGAAAGTAAGCTCGAATCAATCAGCTGCTCTTTCAAAAGATTCTTACTATAAGAAAGCAGTACCGATAACTCAGGGCGCATTAAACCGAGGCGAAGCTTCTTTCGTTCTTGGATTTCTTCGTCGCTCGGTAAAAACTCTAAACGCCGATTCAATTTACCCTTGCCTTCGAGGTAATGAATATAGCGCCTTAATTCCTCTAATCGATTCGGCGAAAGCGATTCACTGATGCTGATGGCTTGTGCTTGACGGTAATTATTACGCAACACCAACTCGGACACTTCATCGGTCATTGTTTCTAGCATTTTGCTACGTTGCTTGGTGGTCAGCTCCCCGTTATTAACCACTTCGTTGAGTAATATTTTTATATTCACTTCGTGGTCAGAGCAATCAACCCCTGCCGAGTTATCGATGAAATCGGCGTTCACTGCGATGCCGTTTAGTGCCATTTCCACCCGTGCGAGTTGCGTCACACCTAAATTGCCACCTTCACCAAATACGCGACAACGCATATCATCCGCATTAACGCGCAGCGCATCATTGGCTTTGTCCCCCACATCCACATGTTGCTCACTTTTGGCTTTGATATAAGTCCCAATACCACCATTCCAAACCAAGTCTACCGGAGACGTTAACAATGCAGAAATTAGTGCGTTCGGCGTGAGCTTATCGCTCGATATATCGAAACACGCTTTCATTTCTGGCGTGATTTTTATAGATTTTGCTCGACGTGGAAAAACACCCCCACCTTTGGAGATCAAGGCTGCCTTATAGTCTTTCCATCTAGAGCGAGGCAAACCAAATAATCGTGTTCGCTCTTTAAAACTTTTAGCTGTATCCGGATTGGGGTCAATAAATATATCGAGGTGATTAAACGCAGCCACTAACTTTATTTCTTTTGATAGCAGCATGCCATTGCCAAACACATCCCCCGACATGTCGCCAATACCCACCACCGTAAAACTTTGCTCTTGTGTGTTTAAGGCGATTTCTCGAAAATGCCGTTGTACTGACACCCACGCGCCCTTGGCGGTAATGCCCATTTTCTTGTGGTCATACCCCACGCTACCGCCTGAGGCAAAGGCATCCCCTAGCCAAAAATTTCTATCGGTGGATATCTGATTGGCAATATCAGAAAACGTTGCCGTACCTTTGTCCGCCGCAACAACAAGATACGGGTCACTGCGATCTTTGCACACCACGTTTTCAGGAGGAACGACCTTCCCTTCGACCAGGTTGTCGGTAATATCCAACAGTGCGGAAATAAAAAGTTGGTAGCAGCTGATCACTTCAGCCATGGTTGTCTCACGTGTGGCATTCTCGGGTAGGCGCTTACAAACAAAACCTCCTTTAGCGCCCACCGGTACGATCACTGAGTTTTTAACCTGCTGTGCTTTCACCAAGCCCAACACTTCGGTGCGAAAGTCTTCCATTCTGTCAGACCAACGAAGCCCCCCTCTTGCGACTTTACCGCCGCGCAGATGAACCCCTTCCACCCGCGCTGAATAAACGAAAATCTCAAACATTGGCCTCGGTAGGGGCAAGTCTGAAATCATTTCGGGGTCAAACTTAAACGCCAGATAGGGGTAGCTGCTAGGTGTATCTGACCATTGAAAGAAATTGGTTCGAATTGTGCCAAGAATCACTTCCATGAAGCGCCTTAGAATACGGTCTTCATCTAGGTTATCCACGTCATCCAGGGCTATTTTTAAATCCTGAATGCAAATAGCTTCGTTTTCTGAGCGGTCGTTATGCGCCTCCGGATCGAAGCGCACTTTGAAAAGCGTTAAAAGCTTGTTAGTAATAGTGTGATTACTCACAAGCGCTTCTTCAATATACGATTGACTAAAAGGAAAGCACACTTGCTTCAGGTATTTGGCATACCCACGCAACAACATCACTTCCTGCCATTTTAAGCCTGAGCCCAACACCAATCGATTAAAACCGTCATTTTCTATATGGCCTCGCCATATTTGTCGAAATGCGCTTTGAAAGTAGTCTTTAACTTTATCAAGACTAATTTCAATATCTTTGCCATAACACACTGTAAAATCGTGAATCCAAATGGCTTCTTTATTTTTTCGTCGCACCTCATAGGGCCGCTCACCCAGAATCCGCAACCCCAAATTCTCCAAAACAGGAATTACATCGGATAGAGGGATGAGTTTCTCTAGGTGAAAAAGTTTAAATCGAAATATGCCTTTGGGATCTTCTATGGCGCGATAGAAACTCAACCCCAACGGTCTATCGGCTGTCATCAGCATCATATGACGAATATCCGCCACGGCAAGGCGAGGCAAAAAATCTTCCTTATAACTGGCCACGAAGCTGTGTAAATAAGTTGTCGATGCGATAGCGGATTCTTCTTCTCCCATCAGCTCATGCAACGCACCGTGAAGGTCATCTTCCCAGGAACGGCATACATCAACCAACCGGCGTTCGATTTCGTTTATCTCATAACCTGTGTGTTTATCAGGCGATACTTTTAGTACCACATGGACTTGCACCAAAATAGATTCTGAAAACTGTGTTGAAAAATTCAAATCTGTGGCGCTAAATACCTGACTCAATATGGACTGGAATTTCTTACGCATCTCGGTACTGTACCGATCACGAGGCGCATAAATGATACAGGACACAAAACGTCGAAATGGCCCAGGGTGCACAAACAATTTAACCCACGGGCGCTCTTTAACGCGCAGAATACCGGCAGCGGTCTCAAACAGTTGCTCTAAGCTAGCTTGAAATAAATCCACCTTCGGTAAGTTACCAATAATATTCTGTAGCTGTTTATAGTCATGGCTTGAACGATTAAGGCCCGTTTTTTGAATAATCGCTGTAATTTTATCCCGAACAATCGGGATGTTATTAGGGTCCTGATTGAAAACTCTTGCCGTAAACAACCCCAAAAAACGATGCTGCCCAATAATATTGCCATCAATATCTACACGATTAACAATAAGCAGCTCTGGGTAGGCAGGGCGGTGAATACGACTAAGTGTCGAAGATTT
>JAHRVS010000246.1 GCA_019090565.1 Gammaproteobacteria bacterium | reverse complement strand
TTATCGGAAGCAGGGAATTTTTGTGAAATATTGGGTTTATTGGTGATGTCTCGGAGAACGACAACGCTTTCAATACCATTTTTAGCGTTATAGTAGGTGCTATTTCTTGCTGCAATTTTATATTTTTTTTGGTTTGAGGAATTAAGGAGCAGGTACTGGCTTTGCATCATCTCTGGATTCGAGTCAGGGAGTGCGCCTTGGTAGCGTTCAAAGAGCTGGCGAGTAATTTTTTTATTGGAGTCTGGATCCCTGAGATCAAGAACCAGCTCGACTTCTTTCCCAAGGAAATCTTCAGAGGAAGCACCTACAAGCTGACAAGCTATAGGGTTCATGTATTCTATGCGGAGCTGTTCATTTACGGCAATAACGGCATCTGCCATGACGGAAAGAATATCATGTGCTTTGTCGGGCACGGACTTTGTAAGCCTTTCAGTTACGCCAATATGTTTGATGAGGTTTGCATGAAGCGGGTCTTGAGGGGTCTTGAGAATTGTTGTGAACAGCCCCTTTTCTGCCAAAGCAGTGTCGGGTGCTTGATCAAGATAAAGGGTGACCCTTTTGAATTTTTCATTCAGTTTTTGCAGGCAATTAAATGGAAAATCTTGAGCGTTGCGACTGACATAGATCAATTGTTCCTCATCTGAGCTAGGCGCAGATACTAAAGCAACATTGATATCCGCTACTTGAAGCACCTTGAATTGACCCTGGGTGAGGCGGGAAGCAAGGGATTCGAGGTGGTGTTCGTCATGCTTTGCGCACAAAACAATTTTATATGGATTATTCGACCTCATTCCATGAGCCTTTCATTCAATTGGTACATGCCCCAAGTTAAAGGCGCTACCAGTTATTGTTAATTAATCGTTCGTCTTGTCGGCTTTCGGTTTGATTTTGTTTTTCTCTTGTCGAGCTGGGGCGCCGATAATGCGCTTATATGCTGTCCTTGTCATTGGTAAATGATGACAAGGAAGTACTTAATAGAAGGAAATTTGTAACTTGGGCGTATTAAAAGTGCAAGCTTCTGGTGCGCTTGGCGTTAAAGTAGCTTGCTATATTACTGTGCCCTTTTTGGTAAGTTGTTCTATTTCCTCAAGCAAGACTTGCGTGTCGAGTGGCTTTCGAAGGAATCGACTAATCCCTATTTGCTTAGCTATCTTTTCATCCATAGAAAAGCTGAATCCCGTGTATAGGATAATGGGAAGGTCCGGTCTGTACGATAATAGGTGCTGTGCTAATTGTGAGCCTGTAATACCTGGCATCGTATGATCGGTAAGCACCAAGTCTATGGTGTCGATGAATTTGGGTAATTCCGCTTTTGCGATAAGACTATCAGAATACGTGCTTACTTTATAGCCATGTATTGTTAGCATGTCGCTAAAGAGGTGATTGAGGCTTTCTTCATCATCGATAACTACAATATGTCCTTTTGGCATTCGAACTTCTGGTGGAGGCGGATTTATTTGTTTGGCAAAATTGGGCTCTGGAGAGCTTATGCTGCGGATTGGTTGCTCACTGCAGGCAGGAAGTAAAAGATGTATTGTTGTCCCCTTTCCTGGCGAGGTACTGACGGTTATGTGCCCTTGGAGGTCATGCAGTATACCGTGCACGATGGGAAGTCCCATGCCGGTGCCCTGGCCGATCTCTTTTGTGGTAAAAAAAGGTTCGAAGATATGGTGAATGTGCTGTTTATCTATTCCCGGCCCGTTGTCACTAATTTGAAATTCCACAAAATCTCCGTGGAAACCTTCATGGCAAGAGGCGCAATGAGAGGCGTAATTACTATTTTTAATGACTGAAATCTTAATGGCTCCTTTTTCACCCAGAGCATCACTGGCATTGATGCAAAGATTCATAATGACTTGGTGAAGCTGGATGGGTGTCATGCGGATATCAGGAAGGTTTTCTTCGAAGTGAGAACTGACCTCTAGAGACCTAGGCATTGCGGATGAGAGGAGCTTAAGTATTTCGAGAGTAGTTGTTTCTATTTTTATAGGGTCAGGGGCGGTGTCTTCATTGCGGCTGAATATAACTAGTTGATTGACTAGCTCTTTTGCTCGAGTGCCTGCGTCATGAACGGCATTAAGATAAGATTCTAGCTTTTCATTGTAGGTCTTTAAATTCAAAAGGGGGTCTTGTTCGGCTGTGCTGGAGATGTGCTGGGCAAGCTCTGTATATCCAAGAATCGACGCGAGCACATTGTTGAAATCGTGCGCAATGCCTCCTGTTAATTGGCCGATGGCCTCCATTTTTTGAGCTTGCCGAAGCTGCGCTTGTATGAGCCCTTTCTCACCCTCTGCTTGTCGGCGTAGACTGATGTCTCGCCCGATGCCGACGATTCGGGTTTCTCCATTCTCTTTTAAAACCGATGCGCTGAACTCAATAGGCGTAATTTTGCCATTTATGGATTGAAAGTCTACTTCAAAGCCTATTATCTTTCCGCCTTGTTGGAGTTGCTTGCTTTGTGTGATGAAACGTTGTTTTTCATGGTCAGCAAGCCAGTTAATGGCGGGTGTATTTATAATGTCTTCTAGGTCTTGGTAACCTGTAACACGTATGAACTCGTCATTGGCATCGAGTAATTTACCTCGTTGATCGAGAATGCAATAGCCCAGCTGCGTGGTGTTAATGAGGCTCCAGTACTTTCTCTCCCTTGCTCGTAACTCTTGCTGTGCACTGTATCTGTTAGAGAGATCCTTTATTACGATAATCTCATGCAGGCCTTTTTCTAGGGAAAAATAGCGCTTGGCTTGTACTGATACATTGTATTGCTTGCCGCTAGAGGAAAAAAGTATGGCTTGAAAGCCTGGTTCCCGGTTGGGCTGGGTGTGATCGCTAAGCCCCTGGTACATGGATTTATTAAGTATCATGTCGAGAAGTGGCTGGTTGTTTAGCGTATCCCGCAGATCAAGGATGGATTGAACTGGCTGTTCTTGTGCATTTTCTAAGGTAATGCCGAGGAGCTTTTGAGCTGGGCAGTTGATGAAATCCACACTTTGGTCTGCATCCAGTGAAATTATGGCGTTATCCATTGTCGCAATAATAGCCTGGTAGTGGCTTTCGCTTAATGGCGCTGAAGGTTGTGAGTAAATATCCGGTTGTGTTTTATCAATAATAACGAGACCAGATTCATAAAGGTACTCAACCAGGTTTTGTGGGGGATTTTGTTTTTTAAGGAAAACGGTATTGGATGTATCGCCTTGTTTCTTGCAGCTGTTGTTTGTGTAAACGAGTAGCATAACGTTTTGCAAGGGGGCGATTTGTTTCTGTATGCGACGAACAAATGTTTCCTCACCATGCTCACTGCAAACAACCACTGCTGTGATAAGTTTTTTTCTGAGGCTCTCGGAGAGAGCTTCAGGGTTAAAGTAGCCGCGCACAGTGATGCCTGACTCAGCAAGTTGGTCTACAAATGGGTCTATCTCATGAATCTTTGTTGAGATTACAGCTATCGTGGGGGCTGTTTGGGTGCTGCCATCCGTTGTCATGTAATCCGATACCAAATTTGTGCTTGCAGTATGCATTCGGATGATTGACGGTGCCAAAATACAAGCCGAAGTGTGAATAAGCCGTATTATCGATGAATTTTCAGTCGATTTAAAGACCAATAGTCAGCATTTTAGCGGGAAGGGCAAGCCTGCATATTTTGGCACTTGTTTTGGTTGGTTGCTGCAGGGTGTTTAGAGCTCGTTTATTACAGCAAGTTGCTCGATGAGCTTTTCCTTCGCTGAAAGCGCGCTAGCGAGTTTATCTTTTTCTTTGTCAACAATATTGACAGGTGCTTTGGCGATAAACTTTTCGTTGCAGAGCTTCCCTTCTAGGCGGCGGACTTCTTTGTCGAGTTTGTCGATTTCTTTTTGCAGGCGTTGAACCTCGGCGTCCTTATCGATGAGGCCAGCCATAGGAACGAGGACTTCCATATTGCCGACTAGCTGTGTCGCTGAAAGGGGAGGCGTTTCATTCGCCAGCCAAGTGATACTATTTAGCCTTGCGAGGCTAATAAGGTAGGATTCATATTGCTGTAAGCGCTTTAAGTCACCATCAGAACCATTGTGTAGGTATACAGGTAGTTTTTTCCCTGGGGCAATGTCCATTTCGCCACGAATATTACGTACGGCAATGATGACTTGTTTCACCCATTGAATATCTTGCTCTGCGGCTTCATCCTTCTTTGAGTTGTCTGGTTGAGGAAATGGTTGCAGCATAATGGTCGTTTCTGTATCGCTTTCTTTAGTGGCTCCACTTAAGGGTGCGACACGCTGCCAAATTTCTTCGGTGATAAAGGGCATCATTGGATGGGACAAACGAAGAATCGTCTCAAGCACTCGAACCAGTGTTCGGCGCGTACCTCGTTTGGCTGCTTCGGAGCCATCGCTATTGAGGGCTGGCTTGCTCAGTTCAAGGTACCAGTCACAGTATTCGTTCCATACAAAATCGTAAAGAGATTGTGCTGCGAGGTCGAAGCGAAAACTCTCGAGTGCGTGGATAAAGGTTTCTTCCGTTTTCTGCAAGCGGGAGATGATCCAGCGGTCGGCCACACTGAGCTCTATGGGAAGTTGTTCGTTTAAACCACAGTCTTCGCCATCTGTATTCATGAGCACATAGCGTGCGGCGTTCCAGAGTTTATTGCAAAAATTACGGTAACCTTCGGTACGCTGGAGATCAAATTTAATGTCACGACCAGTGGATGCGAGGGAGCAAAAAGTAAACCGTAATGCGTCGGTGCCAAAAGCGGGAATGCCATCGGAAAATTGCTTGCGAGTGCTTTTTTCTATGCTTTTAGCCATTTTGGGTTGCATTAATGACTTTGTGCGCTTTTCAATCAGCGGTTCCAGTTCGATGCCATTGATTAGGTCAAGTGGATCGAGAACATTGCCCTTCGATTTGGACATTTTCTGGCCGTCGTTGTCTCGGAGTAAGCCGGTGATGTAAATCTTTTTAAAGGGAACCTCACCGGTGAACTTTAGGGTCATCATGATCATTCTGGCGACCCAGAAGAAGATGATGTCAAAGCCGGTAACCAGTACATCGGTGGAGTGGAAGGTTTTTAGGGCATCGGTTTTTTCGGGCCAGCCAAGGGTGGAGAAAGTCCACAGCGCTGAGGAAAACCAAGTATCTAGAACGTCATCATCTTGGCGAAGGACTTTGTCACCAAGCTGGTGTTTTTCACGCACTTCGGCTTCGTTTCTGCCGACGTAAAACTTGCCGTCTTCATCGTACCAAGCGGGAATACGGTGCCCCCACCACAATTGACGGCTAATGCACCAGTCCTGGAGGTCGCGCATCCAGGAAAAATAGGTGTTTTCCCAGTTTTTAGGAACAAATTCGATATCGCCGTTTTCTACGGCTTCGATAGCTGGCTTTGCAAGGCTCTCAACGGCCACATACCATTGATCGGTAAGGAAAGGTTCGACGATGACACCGGAGCGATCGCCACGAGGTACTTTTAATTTATGGTCGTCAATTTTTACCAGTAAGCCTTGCTCAGAAAGGTCTTCAACGATTTGTTTTCGAGCGTCAAAGCGCTCCATACCCTGGTATTTTTCAGGGGCGTTTTCGTTGAGGTTAGCATCGATGGTAAAAATATTGATCATGGGTAGGTTGTGGCGCTTGCCCATATCATAATCGTTGAAGTCGTGGGCGGGTGTGATTTTGACACAACCGGTGCCAAATTCGGGGTCAACGTAGTCATCAGCGATTATAGGAATAAGACGACCTGTAAGAGGAAGTTTAATTTCTTTGCCAATAAAAGACTGGAATCGTTCGTCATCGGGATGAACAGCAACGGCTGCATCACCTAGCATGGTTTCGGGCCGCGTGGTGGCGACCACCAGGCTGCCGCTGCCATCCGCCAGGTCGTAGCTGATATGCCACATAAACCCATTTTCTTCTTCGGAAATAACCTCAAGGTCGGAGATGGCCGTGTGGAGCTTTGGATCCCAATTTACGAGGCGTTTGCCACGGTATATGAGGCCCTCTTCGTAAAGCTGGACAAACACTTCTTGCACTGCCTCAGAAAGGCCATCGTCCATGGTGAAGCGTTCACGAGACCAGTCGACGGAAGCGCCCATTCTGCGTAACTGTTTGGTGATGGTGCCGCCTGATTCTTCTTTCCACTCCCATACTTTATCGAGAAATTTTTCGCGACCGAGGTCGTGGCGAGATAAACCTTCGGCCAAAAGCTGACGCTCTACTACCATTTGCGTGGCAATGCCCGCATGGTCTGTTCCTACCTGCCAAAGCGTATTATGACCTTGCATGCGCTTATAACGAATGAGGGTATCCATCAGGGTATCTTGAAAAGCGTGGCCCATATGAAGGCTGCCCGTGACGTTGGGCGGCGGGATCATAATGCAATAGGCCGATTCACCACCCTGGGGTGCAAAATAATTGCGCTCCTCCCATGTTTGGTACCAGGATTGTTCGATGGCGGCAGGGTTGTAGGTCTTTTCCATAGGGATAGGGTCGTTTTCTCTGGTGGAGGGTAGTAAGAGTGAAAGCGGCACATTATACAACGATTTTTTGTTGGGTGGTGCCTGTAATTCTTGATAGGGATAATTGATAGCTTCCCGTAGGCACTACGCTAAGAGCTAACAGTAATTTTATGGGTGGCTATCTCACAGCCATTATCTTTGTATACGCGGTAATGCTTACGGAGTATGGCGCGCCTACGTTCATCGCCGGGGACGATTTCCGCAAGCCGTGCAAAGCGCTCATAAAAAGGGGGGGTGCTTTCTGAGAGGTTGATGAGGACGTCTGCGTTGTGGGCAGTCTCTAACGAGCAGCTGATCACAACGGGCAAGTGTGCGGTGGTTTTGTTGTTAAGTTCTTTCTGTTGACTAGCACCTTGTTGAATAACCTCGTGGGGCAGGAATGAGTCAGCACGAAAGGACCATAGCTGCTGGTCAATTTGTTCAACATAGCTTTCGTTTTCAGCGTGCAAGTAGACACTTTGTTTGTTGCGGTACAACTGTGCAACCAGCCGGCAAGCAAAGTGCAGGCCAGCCTGGTCTGAGGTGTTATCTAGCAAATAAAAATCAACTTTTGGCATGGTTATTTTGCTTATTTGCCTGCAGCAACGTTGATTAAGTATTGGGTGAGCATTGCTACTGGGCGTCCGGTGCCGCCTTTTTTATTGCCACCGCTAATCCATGCTGTTCCGGCGATGTCCAGGTGCGCCCATGCGTAGTCTTGGGTGAAGCGGGAGAGGAAACACGCGGCGGTAATGGAGCCTGCTGGACGGCCACCGATATTTGCGATGTCAGCGAAAGGGCTTTTGATTTGCTCTTGGTATTCCTCCCACATGGGCATCGGCCAGCCGCGGTCGCTACTGTCTTTGCCTGCATTGATAATGGCGTCAGAAAGCCCTTCGTTATTACTGTAAACGGCGGTGGCGTGAGAGCCTAGCGCTATGACGCAAGCGCCTGTGAGCGTCGCGATATCAATAACGTGGGCGGGTTTGAATTTTCCGGCGTAGGTAAGGGCGTCGCAGAGTATTAGTCTGCCTTCTGCGTCGGTATTAAGGATCTCCACCGTTTGGCCTGACATGGTTTTTACGATGTCGCCGGGGCGGCAGGCAGAGCCACTGGGCATGTTCTCAACGGCAGGCACAATGCCTACAACGTTGATGGGTAGGGCGAGTTCCGCTAAGGCTTTCATGGTACCAAAAACAGAGGCGGCGCCGCACATGTCGTACTTCATCTCATCCATGCCAGCACCGGGTTTCAGAGATATGCCTCCGCTGTCAAAGGTGACACCTTTGCCAACCAATACTTCCGGTTTGGCGCCTTTTTTACCTCCATTGTATTGCATAGTGATGAGTTTGGCGGGCTGGTCGCTACCCTGGCTGACGGCCAGTAACGAGTTGAGCCCTAATTTTTTCAGCGCTGCATCGGAAAGCACTTCTGTGCGAATGGATTTGTATTGGCGAGAAAGTTTATTTGCTTCGTTAGCGAGATAGGTGGGGTTACAGATGTTGCCTGGCAGGTTGCCTAAGTCTTTTGCCAGGTCAATTCCCGACGCAATGGCTTCACCTTGCGCCAACCCTAACTTGCTTGATTTGTTGCTGGAGGCGCAATAACTGTGTTTTTTTGGCTCGATTTTCTTTTTCTTGGGCTTTTCTTTAAATTGATCGAATGTGTAAAAGCTGTCTTCTTGCGCCTGGGTGGCGAGGCTCAGTTTTTTCTGCTCATCAAGTTTGCCGATCTTGAGCTCAATTAAGGTGGAAACTGAGTCAGCAATTGCGTGTTTCTTGAGTGCGCTCGCGGCAAGGGCATATATTTTTTTGAATTTTTCAGCGTTTAATTTTTCTTCACTGCCACAGCCGACAATAAGTATTTGTTTGGCTATGATGCCCGGGACGTCCAAAAGTAATTGGGTTTGGCCGACTTCACCAGAAAATGCATAGGCTTTTATCTGCTTTGAAAGGGCACCAGCGCTGAGTTTGTCTAGCTGACTTGCCGTGGGGCTTAATTTTCCTTCGCTGAAAACACCGGTAACAAGGCAAGAGGTTTTTGTTTTACCTGCATCACCAGATTTAATGCCGTAGTTCATCGCATGCTCCATATTTAAGTTTGAGGTCGCGGATTAAGCTCGTATGCTTACGCAGATTGCTACAATATAGGTTAAAATTACCTTTTCAACAGCTTGCTCGGCGAATTTAAGGGCGCCCTTACCTTGCAGGTTGTTGGTATTCTTGCACGGTAAGGGTGGATTCTACCTCAGTGGAGAGCGTGATTGATAATTTATAACTATCTGGCGAGGCAGCTGTTTGCTTCTACGTTTAGCGTGGCATTTGTGTTGAGCTTGATATTGATCAGCGGGCGCTTTATTAAATATATGGCAGAAGCTGCCAGTGGGCGTATTTTAGGCGAGGTATTGTTTGCCGTGATGGCTTATCGCCTTCCGGGGT
>JAHRVS010000245.1 GCA_019090565.1 Gammaproteobacteria bacterium | reverse complement strand
CTTGTGTTTCAATGATAGGCAGAGCAGTTAATGACCCTGTTTTACCTTTCACTTCGCCGTTGGTGAACTTCTCAACGTAATCGACATTCACTCGTGAGGCACGCTCAAGCAAACGGGAGTGTAGATAGAAAACATCCCCGGGGTACGCTTCTCGCCCTGGTGGACGACGTAAAAGCAATGAAATCTGACGATAAGCCCAAGCCTGCTTGGTTAAATCATCATATACAATCAGTGCGTCTTCGCCACGATCACGGAAGTACTCACCCATGGAGCATCCACTGAAAGGAGCAATGTATTGCAACGCAGCAGGATCAGATGCCGATGCGGCAACAATAATTGTATGGGCCAGTGCACCATGCTCTTCAAGCTTAGAAACAACGCTAGCAATAGAAGATTGCTTTTGACCAATCGCAACGTAAACACAAGTAATACCTGTGCCTTTTTGATTAATGATGGCATCAATCGCTACAGCAGATTTACCAATCTGGCGGTCGCCGATAATCAGTTCGCGCTGACCACGCCCGATGGGAACCATAGAGTCAATGGACTTCAAGCCTGTCTGTACTGGCTGATCGACAGATTGACGTTCGATAACACCGGGGGCAACTTTTTCGATCGGTGAGGTACCATCTGATTCAATGGGCCCTTTACCGTCAATAGGGTTACCAAGAGGGTCAACAACTCGACCAAGGAGTCCGCGACCGACAGGCACTTCAAGAATTCGCCCTGTACATTTGGCCTTTTGACCTTCAGCAATATCCAAGTAGTCGCCAAGAACAACAGCACCTACGGAATCTCTTTCCAAGTTAAGCGCCATACCATAAACGCCTCCCTCAAATTCAATCATCTCACCATACATTACGTCGGCAAGACCATGAATACGGATAATACCGTCAGACACACTGACGATGGTGCCTTCGTTTCGTGCTTCTGAACTGACGTCTAAGGAACCGATTCGCTCTTTAATCAGCTCACTTATTTCAGATGGGTTGAGTTGCTGCATTCTCTTTCCCTCGCTGTCTCCAGCAAAAATCTATGAATTCAAACGTTCGCTCAGCTTCGCAAGTTTACCGCGTACTGAGCCATCTATAACCATATCACCGGCGTGAATAATCAAACCACCGATCAAGGATTTATCTATTTCACTGCTAATTTGAACCTCTCGGCCCAAACGTTCTTTCAGAGATGCGGCCAGTTTATCTGCCTCCCCTGATGCTAGTTCGTAAGCAGTGCTAACCATCACTTCTACTGTTTTTTCCTGTTCAGCTTTTAAAAGCTCGAAGAGGTCAGAGATCATTGGTAGCAAACTAAGACGGTCATTTTCCGCTAATAGGAAAATAAAATTCTTACCCTGCTCGCTCAACTTGTCTGCACCAATAGAAATTATTGCTTCTGCTTTTTGTTCAGAAGTCATGCCTGGGCTTTGCAGCACCGTTTGCATGGTTTCATCACACGTCACAGCCGCAACAAAGCTAAGCATGCTTGACCACTGATCTAGTTCCTTCTGCTCAAGAGCGTGCTGAAACGCTGCCTTGGCATAGGGTCGTGCGGTCGTTGTAATTTCGGCCATTTGCTGTACCTACTAAAGCTGTGCTGCCAAATTATTTAGCATTTCACTGTGAGCATTTTGATCAACACTACTTGATAGAATTTTCTCTGCGCCAGCAACAGCAAGTACAGCTACCTGTTGGCGTAAAGCTTCTTTAGCGCTATTCATTTCTTGCTCAATATCAGCTTGTGCAGACTGCTTAAGACGGTCGCCTTCTTGAATGGCGATGCCTTTTGCATCTTCAACAATTTGATTGGCACGTTTATTTGCTTTATCAATCAAAGCCGCTGATTGCAGCTTTGCTTCTTTAAGCTGGTTTTCAACTTCTGACATTGCCAAATCAAGCTCTTCTTGCGCTTTTTCGGCATTTGCCAAGCCTTCACTCATCTGCTGTTGACGTTCTTCCATCGCAGCAGTTAACGGTGGCCAAACATACTTCATGCAAAACCATACAAAGATGGCAAATGAGATAGCTTGGCCTATTAGCGTTGCATTAATATTCACGCTGACACCTCAAGTTAATTATCCTAAGGATATAAAGGCTTAGATTAAGCTGCCAATACGAAGATCATGTACATTCCGATACCAACACCGATCATAGGTACCGCATCAAGAAGACCTGCCATCAAGAACATTTTGCCTTGTAACATTGGTGCCATTTCAGGCTGACGCGCAGACCCTTCTAATAAACGACCACCCAACAGACCAAAGCCAATTGCGGTACCAAGGGCACCCAGTCCAATGATTAAAGCCGCAGCAATTACTACTAGTGCGCTTGCAGTTTCCATGTTATCTCCCAGTTTAGGTTGTGGTTAAAGTAAAACTTTATTGTCTCTTAATGGCTTTCGTGGGCCATTGCGAGATAAACAATTGTAAGTACCATGAAGATAAACGCTTGCAAGGTAATTACTAGAATGTGAAAAATAGCCCAGGGTACCGATAGTGACCACTGAATCCATGCGGGAAGCAGTGCAATCAGAATAAAAATCATCTCACCAGCATACATGTTTCCAAAAAGTCTCAAGCCAAGAGAAATAGGCTTGGTAACCAGGTTTAAAATTTCAAGAAACAAGTTAAATGGGATAAATACTGGATGCTCGAAAGGGTTTCTGGCTAGTTCATTAAAAAACCCTCCCGCACCTTTTTCTTTAATGCTGTAAAACAAAATAAGAAAAAATATGGAGAAAGACATTCCCATCGTGACGTTAGGGTCCGTAGAGGGAACCACTTTCATGTTATCAATGCCAACCAAATGAAAAGCCTGCGGAATAAAATCCACTGGAATCAAATCCATGGCGTTCATTAAAAAGACCCAAACAAAAATAGTCAGACCCAGAGGAGCAATAAGGGGGTTTGCTTTATGAAAAGCCTCTTTTACCGTTGTGTCGATAAAATCGACAATCATTTCTACAAAATTCTGTAAGCCTGTCGGTACGCCTGAAGTCGCTTTAACGGCAACACTTCTGAAGATAAGAAGGAAAACCACACCTAAACCAATAGACCAGCCAAGGCTATCCACATTCAAAGCCCAAAAACCCATTTCTCCCGCTTCAGCGGTAGTATGCGCAAAGCCCCACGACCCATCAGGGTGCTGACCATAAGTAAGATTGGTCAGGTGATGCTTGATATATGCGCTTGAAGCATTTCCGGTAGTTTCAGCGGACATTGTGTTTCCTAAACTGTTTATTTAATGCGTTTTTTATCAACAAACAGCGGCATAAGCCAAGCTGTGGCCTGTACGATAAAAAATGCTACTAATAAGCCCCCAGCGTTAAGGGGTTCTTTCAAAACTTCCAGCCACTTAAACGCGATGGCAAAAGACATCACTGTTATGGCGAACTTTCCAGCCTCACCTGAGTAAAAAGACTGCGCGACCTGTTGAGAAAGCCGTGCGCCTGAATACCTAAACACCTTTGCTGCAAAATAGGCATTTGCCAACCAGCTAATCACGCCGCCAAAAAAAACAGCAAGAGCAAAATCCTTACCGTTCACAAGTAGCGCAACAATACTGATCGATACAGCAACCAATGCCTGCAATGCGACAGTTTTTACTGCTGCATCGCGTTGTTTTTGATTAATGACTCTCACAATTAAAAACCATCAAACACAACTCAGTGGCTGTAAATAGCAACTTCCAGCGGGCGTGAATTATAGAG
>JAHRVS010000244.1 GCA_019090565.1 Gammaproteobacteria bacterium | reverse complement strand
CATAGTCGTTTTTTCCTTCAAGCTATCGCCCCTCATCAAGTGGCTGGCGATACTATCAAACTACTTCGCTGTGAAGTAAGTTAATTGCGCTTGATTCACTTAAAATAGCGAGAATCAAGCAATAATCTGATATTGAGGTTGTGAGTATGCCTTAAGCTACCTGAACGCAAGCTGTCTTCCCCCGCACCTAACCGGTTTTATAGTTCGCTGGGTATTTCGAACCTAATTTCAACTCCGCAAAGGCCACGTCAGTGGCAATTTCAGCGGCCTTTCAGGCCAAGTTCTTGTATGTATAGTTATACGCAAAAAACTTCCGTGTTGTATGGTATTGTCGCTAGCTATTCAATGCACCAACAGCATCCAATTCATGCCCAATGCCCCCACATCAATAAGCCCCCAAGGAAAAAGCAGGCCCTTGTGTTCTCTCCAGCCTGCTCTCCAACTTAGGCAGCATACTGATTTTAAGGATGTCTCTAAAAATGTGTTTTCACGTGATAGGCGCAGCAACACCACACTCAAACCCTCGCGTATACCTTATACACGACAGATCGACCTGCGGGGCTCCTCTGCTATCACACAAAAATTACTATTTGCAAAGGCCCCTTAAATCACACAACCCTATTCAATCTGCCTGCTGACGCAAAAATGCGGGCAAATCCAAATAGTCGAGGTCTTCAGCTACTGCCGCATTGCCTACCAGTGCCTGTGAAGGTCCACTCCGTCCCTTCACGCGATCAATTGCTGGCCGGTCAAGTTCACTGTACTTTACCGTACCATCCTGTTCTAGCGGAATGCTTCGGGTTCCCATTTTCACTGGCTGAACTTCTTCAACCGGCACACCACCCAGACCCGTTACAACAACGGTGACTTTTATATCATCACCCATCGACTCATCAATGGCTGTACCCATTACAACTGCCGTGTGATCCGATGCAAATTCGTTAATGGTATCGCCGACTTCAGAGAATTCACCCAGACTCAGGTCTTCACTTGCAGTAATGTTTACCAGAATACCCCGTGCGCCCTCTAGATCTACGTCATCTAACAGAGGGCTCTTGATAGCAATTTCTGCTGCTTTTCTAACTCGCTCATCGCCAGAGGCAACCCCTGTGCCCATCATGGCCATGCCCATTTCAGACATCACCGTTTTCACATCAGCAAAATCAACGTTGATCATGCCGGGGTGAATAATCAAATCCGCAATCCCTTGAACCGCGCCTAAAAGAAC
The DNA here is from genome assembly GCA_019090565.1 of Gammaproteobacteria bacterium. GTDB lineage: Bacteria > Pseudomonadota > Gammaproteobacteria > Pseudomonadales > UBA3067 > UBA3067. Next base: position 1,586 of record JAHRVS010000244.1, on the reverse strand, counting down.
ATTATTTGCTTCTTTAAATGCTGCCACCAAACTGATATTTTTTCCCAGTACCGGCAGTAGCTTTTCATTCGGAATAGTTATGAGAGAATCAACATGCTGAGACAGCTCGGCTATGCCTACATCGCCAATTCGCATGCGCTTGCGTCCTTCAAAAGAAAAAGGTTTTGTTACAACCGCTACGGTTAAAATACCCATGCCTTTCGCAATCTCTGCAACCACTGGCGCAGCACCTGTACCAGTACCGCCACCCATACCCGCAGTTATAAACAACATGTCGGTACCCGCCAACACTTCCTCTATTTTATCTCTGTCTTCCAAGGCCGCTTGGCGACCTACTTCTGGGTCAGCCCCTGCTCCCAAACCTTTGGTTGCATCACCGCCCAACTGCAACAGTGTTCGCGACTGCATACCTTGCAAAGCCTGCGCATCCGTATTAGCGCAAATAAACTCTACGCCGTCCACTTGGTTCTGCAGCATGTGCTCCACAGCGTTACCGCCACCGCCACCCACACCAAATACCTTTATGACTGCGCTTTGTGGTTCATTATCAAGCAATTCAAACATACCTATCTCCCTTTAATATAAAAAGTAAATGCACCAAATTTAAAAACAAACAATTAGAAATTCCCTTTAACCCACTGTTTGACACGATGAAAAATATTTTCGCCTCCTGCGCTAACGGATCGCGCGCCTTTTTCTTGCTGTTCTTTTTGACCGTAAAGTAACAAGCCGACGCTTGTGGCATAAATAGGGTCTAGAATCGAATCCGTCAGGCCCTTGATTTCTTTTGGCAGCCCTAACCTCACAGGAACATGAAAGACTTCTTCAGCCAGGTCTACCACACCCTCCATCTTCGATGAGCCGCCGCACAACACTATTCCCGCTGAGATCAACTCTTCAAAACCACTGCGCCGAAGTTCAGCATGCACGAGAGTGAAAAGCTCCTCATAACGCGGCTCAACCACCTCGGCTAAAGCTTGCCTCGATAAATCGCGGTGCGGGCGATCACCCACGCTCGGGACTTTTATGCGCTCTTCTGGACCAGCCAGCTGTGTTAGCGCACAGGCATACTTGATTTTTATATCTTCAGCCTGCTGAGTTGGTGTTCGTAATGCCATGGCAATATCATTGGTAACTTGATCCCCAGCGATAGGAATAACGGCCGAGTGTCGAATTGCACCGCCAGTAAATATTGCTATATCTGTCGTACCGCCACCGATATCTAACAAACATACACCCAGTTCTTTTTCGTCATCCGTCAGTACGGCATAGCTAGAAGCCAACTGGTCAAGCACAATATCCTGGGTGTACAAACCGCTCAGACGCGCGCTCTTTTCAATATTTTGGACTGCGTTAACAGCACAAGTAACAAGGTGCACTTTTGCTTCGAGGCGAACCCCTGCCATACCTAAGGGCTCCCTGACCCCACCCTGCTCATCAATAATGAATTCCTGTGGTAAAATATGGAGCACTTTCTGGTCGGCGGGTATTGCAACTGCTTTTGCTGCATCAATAACCCTGTCAATATCAGCCTGCACCACTTCTTTGTCTTTAATGGCCACGATGCCATGAGAGTTCATGCCTTT
>JAHRVS010000243.1 GCA_019090565.1 Gammaproteobacteria bacterium | reverse complement strand
GCAAGTATGCGGGCTCCACTTTTCTACGCCACTTAATGCTGGCGGCCATTGAAGAGTTCCCCCACATACCCATTGCAATGCATCAGGATCACGGCGCCTCTCCTGCCTCATGTCAGCGTTCCATTCAGCTTGGGTTTTCTTCGGTAATGATGGACGGCTCTCTGCAAGAAGATCAAAAGACTCCCGCTAGCTATGAATACAATGTTGATGTGACACTACGTACCGTCGAACTTGCCCATGCATGCGGCGTATCTGTCGAAGGAGAGCTTGGCTGCCTTGGCTCACTAGAAACCGGGCAGGCCGGAGAAGAGGATGGTGTTGGAGCGGAGGGAATCCTCACGCATGAGCAAATGCTCACTGACCCTGAGGAAGCTGCAGACTTTGTAAAGCGCACCGGTGTTGATGCATTGGCAATTGCCATCGGCACCAGCCATGGGGCCTACAAATTCACCCGCCCTCCCACTGGTGACGTGCTCGCCATTGACCGGATAAAAGCGATTCACCAACGCATTCCAGACACCCACCTGGTTATGCACGGATCATCATCTGTGCCTCAAGACTGGCTAGCAATCATTAACGAATTTGGCGGTGAAATTCCTGAAACTTACGGCGTTCCGGTCGAAGAGATACAAGAAGGCATTAAACACGGCGTTCGCAAAGTCAATATCGACACAGATCTACGACTCGCCTCAACAGGTTCCGTGCGTCGATTTTTGGCAGAAAATCCTGCCGAGTTTGATCCGCGAAAATACCTAAAACTCACTACTGTGGCCATGAAAGATATTTGCACCGCTAGGTTTGAAGCCTTTGGCACCGCCGGCCAGGCAAGCAAAATCAAACCGCTCCCCCTTGAGCAGATGACAGCGCGCTACCAAACTGGCGAATTAGATCCTAGAATAAACTGAACCATGAACGAGGGAGGCGTTCGCGCCCCCTCTTCTCGTCATCGCCTAATTTTTTATCGGCCACGGATCGCCATGCTGCCAAACTTCAACCAAGATAAACTGCTCGAACACATCCCTGAAATAGACTTTGGCACTCACTCGCCCCTGGCCTCGGCATTGCAGCCTTACTCCCGATATTATGGCCTGAATTTTGAAGACAAATATCCCCATATCAGCCACAGCCTTGGTTACTTCCAAGTTCTTGGCGGCAAGGTTGTTGCTCACACCTATCAACACATTGACCCAGAAAAAAATACTCAAGGCACTGTCTTTCTTTTTCACGGTTATTTTGACCACTCGGGGCTCTATACGCACCTTATTGAACATATTCTACTAACAGGCTTTTGTGTCGTCATCTACGACCTTCTTGGCCACGGTCTGTCCACAGGCCCACAAGCTACTATTGATGATTTTGATGAATACCTTGAAACGCTAAATATCTGCCTTCAGCTAAGCAAAGGACACTTACCCTCTCCCTGGCACGCTATTGCTCAAAGCACAGGCGGGGCAATTCTAATGGATTTTTTGTTAACATTAGAAAGCAGTCATTTCGATAACCCCTTTGAAGAAACCATTTTGCTGGCTCCGCTATTTCATCCCATCAACTGGAAAAAGAATCGAGCCAAGTACTATTTTAGCCGATCATTTACCCGAGCAGTAAAGCGCGATTTTGCCCCTAACTCTCACGATGAAAACTTCTCAGACTTCATTCGCCACCGCGACCCTTTACAAAGCCTTCATACCAAAGTGACGTGGGTAGGGGCGCTCAACAAATGGATCGCCAAAATGGAAGGGCACCCACCTTGTCAGTTTTCAACGTGCGTCATACAAGGCACGGATGATGGCACCGTTGATGCTGAAACGAATATCGCATTTATCAAAGAGAAGTTTTACCAGCCAAGCATCCACTACATACAAGACGCAAGGCACCATTTGGTAAATGAAACAGAAGAATACCGAAAGGCTGTTTTTGCGCTTATTGAAAAACAGCTGGTGAAAAAATAAACGCCGGTATTTCCGTTTATAGAAAACACCGGCTGGCAGTCAACTACTAAATAGTTATGCTAACTCAGGATTTAGCTTGGTTAACGTCACAATCCGCGTCAAGCACTGAACCAAGATTCCAGATATTGCGAAAAAAGCCCAGCCCGGCACGACAAAGCCCCAATGAACAGGCGCCGCAAATAATTCCTCAGCGAAAAAGAACGTATGTCCCCATTTATTAAAGCCAAAATTTGGCATGATTAACGCCGGCCCCATCACAGCGATCACTATGGGAACAGAAATACGACCAGCAAAATCTGGCATGCGCGTATGCAGCCATACCGCACCAATAAGTGCGCCCGACACGAGGGCAGGCACAATAAAATAGAATAGCGCGATATGGGTAGGCGTAAAGCCAGCCTCCCTGACCGCAATCTGATGCCATGCTGCATCCGCTTCGGTGAATGTCTCTAAGCAGATAATGAAAATACCGCCCACGACTGCCAGCACTCCAAAAACAGTCAAATAGCGCCGCAGCGCCATTTAAGGAGATACAGACGCCATAAATTGCTTCCCTCGCATAAGTTAGTGTCAGGAAAAAACAGATCATATTTTATATCAGAGAAAAGAATGGCACAGGGCATCAGGAGCACGGTAGGTGCCATTCTTTTCGATAAAACAGAAATAACATCATGCTTATAAAATATTTTATGTTGCAACGGTTGCACTCCGCTACATAAATAACCCCTATGGCTTCATCTAAACAACGCTACTTACAGGTCTGCCAATGGCCAGCGAGGCTTGGCGCGTATAGACAGATCCGAGTCTGCAAAACCCTGCTGAAGACGAAAAAACCCTGCCAACGCTATCATGGCACCATTGTCGGTACAAAACGCAGAGGGAGGGAAGTAGGTGCGTACACCTTGGTCCGTCATAGTGCTACTCAAGCGCTCTCGCAGAAGGGTGTTTGCACTGACTCCACCCGCTACAACAAGGCTTGGGAACCCCGTTTCTTTCATCGCTCGACGGGACTTAATAATCAAAGTCTCGACCACTGCCCACTGAAAACCCGCCATGATATCTGCACAAGTCTGAGCATCGACCCCAACACCCTCGGTGTAAGCCGTCTTTGGGTCTCCCCCTTGCTTCTTGATGGTATTTAATACGCTCGTCTTTAGACCGCTAAAACTAAAATCCAAACCGGGGCGATCTACCATGGGCCGAGGGAATTTAAACCGTTCTATATCACCCTGCTCAGCACGCTTTGCCACTTCAGGACCACCTGGGTATGCGAGACCAAACATCTTAGCCACTTTATCAAACGCTTCCCCCACCGCATCATCAACGGATTCACCAAGCAGGCGATAATGTCCGTATTTTTCCACCGCAATAAGCTGGGTGTGCCCACCGCTCACCAACAACGCAACGAAAGGGTATTCAGGCGCATTCTCTGCCAGCATTGGTGCGAGCAAATGCCCCTCCATATGATGCACTGCCACTGAAGGCAAGCTCCATCCGTAAGCCAAGCTTCGACCCAGCGAAGCCCCCACTAACAAAGCCCCTTGCAAACCAGGCCCGGCAGTATAAGCAACCCCATCCACTGCCCCGCGCTTCAAACCCGCCTGCTCAAACACACCTGCGATTAGCGGCAATGCTTTACGCACATGGTCCCGACTGGCGAGCTCAGGCACGACTCCACCGTAATCAGCATGCAGTGAAATCTGGCTATATAAAACCTCAGACAGAATCCCCCTGCCATGCTCATAAATCGCCACGCCTGTTTCATCACAGGATGTTTCAATGCCCAGTACTCGCTTAATCGCCATAATGTATTGCCAACCCCAAACTATTCACTACAATAAAGCCCATTATTCTACCTCAGTTCAGCAATATG
>JAHRVS010000242.1 GCA_019090565.1 Gammaproteobacteria bacterium | reverse complement strand
TTAACACTATCCAATCAAAGAGGAGTGAGACCATGGAACGTGAAGCAATGGAATTTGACGTGGTCATCGTTGGTGGCGGCCCTGCAGGCTTGTCTGCTGCCTGTCGACTAAAACAAATTGCCCAAGAAGCTGGCGAAGAAATCAGTGTCGTACTAGTAGAAAAAGGCTCTGAAATTGGCGCCCACATTTTATCTGGCGCCGTCTTCGAGCCCAGCGCACTCAACGAGCTTTTTCCTGACTGGAAAGAACGTGGCGCCCCATTAAAAGTTCCCGTTAAGGGCGACATCTTCCATTTTATGATGGGCCAGGAAAAGTCCATAAAGGTGCCCAATCTTTTCATCCCTAAAACCATGCACAATGAAGGCAACTACATTGCTAGCTTAGGGAATATCTGTCGCTGGTTAGGCGAGCAAGCTGAGGAGCTGGGCGTAGAAATATTCCCAGGCTTTACTGCCAGCGAAGTTCTTTACAATGAAGACGGCAGCGTAAAAGGAATTGCCACCGGCGACATGGGTATCGATAAAGATGGTAACCAAAAAGGCAGCTACACACCGGGTTACGAGCTGCATGCCAAATACACTATTTTTTCCGAAGGTTGTCGCGGCCACCTAGGCAAAGAACTGATCTCCAAGTTCAACCTCGATGAAGGCAAAGATCCCCAGCACTACGGTATTGGTATCAAAGAAGTCTGGGAAATCGATGCTGACAAACACGAAGAAGGCTTAGTGGTTCACACTTTAGGCTGGCCCATGGACAACCATACAGAAGGCGGCGGGTTCTTGTATCACGCAGAGAACAACCAAGTATTCCTTGGTTACATCGTCTCCTTAAGCTATACCAACCCCTATTTAAGCCCGTATGAGGAGTTTCAACGCTGGAAACAGCATCCAAAAATTCGTCATTACATTGAAGGCGGCAAGCGAATTACCTACGGCGCTCGAGCCATGATCAAAGGCGGAATTCAAGCCCTGCCAAAGCTGTCTTTCCCCGGCGGTGCCTTAGCTGGCTGCGAGGCGGGTACGTTGAACAACGCCAAGATCAAAGGTTCTCACACTGCGATGAAGTCCGGCATGATTACCGCTGAAACCATCGCAAAGGTACTGCTTGCCGGCGATACTGGCGGCAAAGACCTTGTTGAGCTTCAAGCTGATTTCGAGGCATCATCTCTACATGAAGAACTTCATACGTCCCGCAACTACGGCCCGTTTATTCATAAGTTCGGCACTCTAATTGGCGGCGGCGCAATATACCTTGATCAAAACTTCTTTGGTGGCAAACTACCCTTTACCCTTACCAATAGGGATAAAGACCACGAGGCACTTAAGCCTGCATCACAATGCAAGCCTATTGATTATCCCAAGCCAGATGGCGTGATCAGCTTTAGCCGCTTAGATTCGGTATTTCTCTCAAATACCAACCACGAAGAAGATCAGCCCTGCCACCTCCAGTTAAAGGATGTAAACATCCCCATCAATGAAAACCTACCCAAATTTGCAGAGCCCGCACAACGCTTCTGCCCTGCAGGGGTTTATGAGATCGTTGAGGAAGATGATGGCAGCAAAAGGTTCCAGATCAATGCCCAGAACTGTGTGCACTGTAAAACCTGTGACATTAAAGACCCCGCTCAAAATATCACTTGGGTAACGCCTGAAGGCGGCGGCGGTCCGAACTACCCGAATATGTAATTTGTATTCATCTCTATTAGCAAGGCTGATTTAAGCTGCCTTGCTAATAGAGCGGCCCGATAAAGATAAGTAAGTCTTTATCGGGCCGCCTTTAAGTCGATTACCCACAAGCCTTTTCTAGCAAACAAGCATCATACGAGCCTTCTGCTACGTACTTGCAACTCTTTTTAAGAGCCAATCCTTTGTCTAAGCGCTTCGTAGAGACATATCCCACTTGCTGTAGCCACATTCAAACTCTGCACATCCCCTTTCATTGGCAAATAAACAAGCTGGTCTGTGGTCTCTTTCACTAGTCGCCTCAAGCCCTTCCCTTCCGCCCCCATAACCAGCGCAAGCGGGCCTGTCAGGTCAGCCTCATAAAGTGAGCAAGCACTCTCATCCAGGGCCGTACCCACAACAAATACCCCCGCCTCTTGCAGCTGTCGAATCGCTCTCGTCAGATTCGTCACCTGAAAAAATGGTATCGATTCCACTGCACCGCTGGCAACACGCCGTACCACAGGGGTAATCCCCACGGCCTTGTCCTTCGTGGTAATAAGGGCATCCACACCGGCGCCATCGGCAACCCTAAAGCAGGCACCAAGGTTTTGCGGATCACTCACACTGTCCAACAGAAGCAGAAAAGGAGGGTGATCCAATTTTTCCAGAAATGTGGTCAGCTCTTGATCCGATGCAGGCGGCTGCACTCGGCATCGCGCCACAACCCCCTGATGGTTAATGTCAGACTGACGGTGCTCCTGCGCCAACATTTGCTCCAGCGTTTTTGCCTTAGCTCGCTGCACGGTAATACCAAAATTTTCTGCGAGCTGAAGAATTTCTGCCACGCGCTGATCATCTCGGCCCTGCTGAGTTAGCAGCTCCAGCACACTTTCCGGACTCTTTTTTAGCGTCGCTTTCACACTGTGAAACCCATATAACAGCTCTGTTTTTGCCATAGTTTTTAAAAACCCGTTGATCTAAAATTAACCCTGCATGAAACACACTCGCCAAAGGCTTCAGTAGGTCCCTTCCTTGCTGATCGCCCTAAAACTCTTCTGCCATTTCGCTAGACGACGCATCATATGATCCTGCTGTCGGGGTGAGGCACTTTTCAGCATTTGCTCGATCAACACCTTAGTCACCTCCGCATTGTAGTCAAAACGTCTTTTGTACCCTTGGCTCCAATGCTCTCGAGGAGATAAGAGCAAGGACCTAAGTGCGATCGTTTTATTTTCCTTGTCGGAGCTAGACGCCAATATCTGCTTGAGGTGAGACAAAGATCTCTTTCTATTTTTCAAGGTCTCCAACTCAGTGGGCTGATAGGTTAAGGACAAGCGAAGTATCGCCGCCTCCTGGCTCTTGCTCACTGATCCGAACCATGAAAGCACCGCCTCTCGTGAATCACTAAAACGCACCCGATCTAAGTCAACACCCTCTGCCAGATACTGCTCATAAAACGCTTGGTTACTCTTCTTAATAAGCGCATAAATAGACAAGCGTTGCTTAGGGGAAAGGGAATAAAGAAAATCACAAAGGTCAGGCAAAAGGTGGCGAACGAAGACGTCTAGGTGAGTTTGGGTTTGCTGGTTCAAACTGACCAGCTCTTCCTTGGAAAATGGGACGGAAAAAAACTGCTGCCACGCATCCAGTGTTGAGATATAACCAAGCACCTGGGTATCCCTGTGCCAATAAAGTTGACGGGAAACCATCTGCTTCAATGCGTCTTTCTGCTCGCCACTTATGTCAAGCTGACGATCCACATACCAGGGGATCAACCAATCAGCCTGCCCATAAAAGAGTTTGACAGTGCAGCCAGGAAGGCCAGACACCATCAGTAAAATCATCAAGCCGCGAACAAACCGCCTTCCTCCCTGGCTTAGCCGTTGTGACAACTGCCCACCCGCTCCACCGCAATCATCTTGAAAAAGACCCCTGTCACTCTATATCATTAACGAAATACTTCAGTAACGTCTTCCGGAAATGATACGTCAACTTCCAGCTCAATAATCCCTCTGTTTTTTTTCATTTCACTTTGAAG
>JAHRVS010000241.1 GCA_019090565.1 Gammaproteobacteria bacterium | reverse complement strand
TCCAGAAAGGCATAAAAGCTGAATATTGACGCAATGAGAGCCCACAGGCCATACCATTCATCTCCCAGCGACTTGATGATGAAGGGGAGCATGAAAAGTGAGGTGCTCATTGATATAACAATGGTTATAACGCGTAGAAATGAACCGGTAACGAGCTTCTTAGCCGTGCTTGCCATGTATGCATGTGTCCGTGCTGGTCTTGTTAGTGGTTATTATTTTAGGGGTATCTCTAAAAGGGCATTTTTCACGCGATAGCTGCATCACCGCTTAAAGCTCCCGCAAAAGCGGCGCATGTATGCCTTATACTCCGTAGTTCTCGGTATGGGGCTGCTTTGCTCTCACAATTAAAGGCACTGTTTTTTTAGAGGCGCTCTTAGGCTCAAATGAGAGGCCTTTGTTGTGAATTACTTGTATTGGCCTAAGCCCTTATAGTGGAGCGTTTACAACGTAAGCCATCGGCCTCGATTATAAATCAATATGCTCAAGTGTAGTGCATGACATGTTCACTAGTTTTATGATGATTTACCTCACTATTCAATAGTTGGGGGTTTTCTATGCGCATTTCCTCTAATCACTTTGTTTTCGTTTGGGTTTTAAGGTGTATTTGAGCAGGTTGTAGAAAGGACTCGATGGCTGATAATGGGCGGGGTTTAATGTCTATCCCGCAGCATAAACTTTATTGTATTTTTCAACACGAATTCGTACAAGAGAGCTATTCTTAAATTTCAAATAGCATTGCTTTCCTTGAGGTGTTTGTGTCCGCAGAACCCATAGAAAAACCCGTTAAAACCAATGGAAGTGTTTTGGCTTCTACGCCCGACCTAGATGTCAGTGACCTGTTTGAGCAGTCATCGATCTCAGGACCTGGCGTAGATAATCCCGTAATGCTGCCTTCAGCGAAATGCTACAAGGGGTGTTTACTTGCTCAAAGCGATCTTTTCTTACCCAATGGAAAACTCGCAGTAAAAATGGGTCAGCCTTTGGATCAGCTCTCTGCAGAGCTATTCGCTCGAAAACAGATGGATAAAAACCCCCTTCAAATTGATTTGGATAAGTCTGCGCTGGGGCTTAAACAGCTTATTGCCGATTTTGAAGACCTGACAAAAAAAGCGGATGGCTTTGGGCGTTTTGTGGAGATGAATGGTGGCAACTCGAGCTGGAAGAAGGCGTTGAGCTTGGCCTTACCTGCTTCTGATTTTGCTCTAGTTTATTTGGCTCAGTTACGCCGTCACAATATTCAAAACTATGAACAGTCCTTATTTTGTAGCTGGATGTCGGCCCAATTGGCAGTGAATATGGGTCTGAGTAAGGGAAAAGTAACCCACCTGGTGCTCGCTGGATTATTTCATCAAGTGGGCCGGCTCCATCTTCCTGAGACCTACCAAAACTTGGGTGAAAACCATTGCAAGGCCGAGGAATGGAACGTTGTACAAAGCCATGTTATTTATGGAAAACTACTTATCAAAGAGGCTGGTGACGTAGGGTTGGCACCGGTGACAGAAATCATTGCGCAACAAGGGGAGTATGCGAACAGCCTGGGTTATCCCTATGCCTTGAAACAAGGCCAACTTCGAGAGGAAAGCGTGGTTTTGTCCCTCAGTCGTGATTTTTTTCAATTTTTGTTTGTTGATGGGGGTTCTCTCGCTGACAGCTTGTTATTCCTTCAGTTGCACGAAGTCCGCTTTGGTGAAGACGCGTCTTGGGCGCTGCAAAGGCAGATCAAGGTGTTTTTGCAGGAACAATCTGCGAATACTCCCTCTGATTGCGCTTACAGTGAGCAGATGGCTGATTTCCTGATCGAGACAAGCATTGTGCTTGCTCAGCTACATGTGACTGCCTCCTTGGCAGTGCGGCCTGTTCGCTTAGGTCTTTCGAAAAATGAAAAGTCCTACCTTGTTGAGCGAGTTGTTAGCCTTTTGCAACAAATCGACCATTATAAAGATAACTCTGGCATTGTTGATATTGGGTTTTTGGCTAGCATTGACTCTATGAAAGAAGAACGTCCTGAATCCTTGAGTGATGAGATTTATCAAATTATTCAACGTCAGCGTGGTCTATTGACGCTATTTTCAGAAATGGATTATTTGCTAGAAAGCGTAATGGGTTCATTTAATAGGCAGGTAAAACCCGAGGTGGAGGCAGAGGTAGCGGGTCTTTATGGCGTGATTCACGATGAACTACAGCCCTTCAAAAATGCAATGAAACAGAGCACCCGCTGAGGCATAAAATGATGTCGCTAAAAATAAGCCAAGGGTCATTTTTTTCGAGCCCCTTGATGGCGAGATCGGCTTTGCGCGCTTTTTGTATAAGCTGCCCAATGTCTTTGGTACTTAATCTCTTCAAGCTGGCTTGAATCGCCGGCTTACGTTTGTCCCAAATTCGGTATTCCTGAAACACTTGGTGGATAGTGCTTCCAGCCGCCAGCTTTGCAGCCATGCCGGCCAAGCTTCGTAACTCCCGGGTGATAGCCCAAAGGACCAAGGTCGTCTCATAGCCTTCATCCTTAAGGCCGTGAAGTATTTTAATGGCTTTGGCGGTATTGCCTAGCTGAGCCGTCTCAACTAGTTGAAATATGTCATAGCGGGCACTGTCGGTGATGGCAGCCAATACTACTTTTTCATCGATTGGGCCTTCGCCATTTAAGAGACGCAATTTTTCAATTTCTTGCGAGGCGGCAAGCAGATTTCCTTCTACTTTTTCAGTAATAAGTTGTATGGCAGCCTTGTTGGGTTCTAATCCGGCTTGTCGCATGCGCTGGTGGACCCATTGTGGTAAACGCTCTATCTCAATTGGCCATATCTGAATTAGGATCCCTGCTTTTTCAATGGCTTTAAACCACGCGCTTCTTTGGACTGCAGCATCTAATTTATTGGTGACCAAAATAATGAGGTTGTCGGAGTCTGATTTTTTCACATAGTCTTTTAGGAAATTTTTGCCTGTGTCGTTGGGTTTGCCGTTGGGCATTCTGAGCTCGATGAGGTTTTTGTCACCAAATAACGACAGGCTTTGAGTGCTTTGGTAGAGTTCATTCCAATTAAATTGGTTGTCAATGTGAAAGCGTTGGTATTCGCTAAACCCTGCGATTTTTGCGGAATGTTTGATTTGGTCGCAGCATTCTTGCACCAGCAGCGGTACGTCACCGCTGACGACGTATATGGGGGCGAGCCCATTTTTAAGGTTTTGAGAGACTTGATCGAGGCGAAGCTTCATTCGTGAGACAGAAGCATTTGGGTTGTTGTCGCAGAGCGAGTAGGGTTTTGTTGTTGCTGTTTTTTTAGAGAGTACTCCTGAAGCCCAAATGTGTCGCTGACCGACTGGACATGGTGAAGAATTCGGAATGCAGCTTCTTGCCTCATTTCTTCTTGAATGAGCTGCTCTTCCTTTTGCATGGCGTTCACCCTAGAAATATCATAAACAAAACTGCGAGAAAGCTGAATGCGTTGTGACTGAATAAGCATTTTTGATTCTCGTTTTTCATTCTCTTTAGCGAATCTGTCTACGGCGAAACTGTAGATGATCACCAATGAAACCTCGTATTCGGAGGCGCGTACCTTTTCAGTTACCATGGCAACGCGTTTGCTGAATAGCTCTTTCTCTATTATTAATCGATAAGGAGACGTTAACTGGCTAGCGATGTCGGCCTTTCGAAAGGTTTGCGTGAGGATGCTGGAAAACCCCCGGTAAGAGCTAGAAGCGACAATACGAATACTGTCGATAAGCTTGAACTTGGAGCCCACTGACCGCAGATGAAACCCGCAGCCATTGAGAAG
>JAHRVS010000240.1 GCA_019090565.1 Gammaproteobacteria bacterium | reverse complement strand
CTTGCCCAGAGTTGGCATACAAGCGCGCCACATGACGAATAGTGTCTTCATCAATGCCGCACACCCGCTGCGCTCGTACTGGATCCCACTTCGCCACCTCTTCAGCCAGCGCTTCAAAGTCGTTACAGTTCGCTTCAATATAAGCACGGTCCTCAAGACCTTCATCAATAATTACATGCATCAAAGCGTTCACTAACACCACATCCGTTCCCGGTGTGATCGGCAAATGAATGTCCGCAAACTGCGCTAGCATAGTGACTCGAGGGTCGACCACGATCAAAGGGAATTTTTTCTTTTCAAGCGCTTCTTTTAGACGCCAATAAATAATTGGGTGCTGCTCCGGTAAGTTAGAGCCCCATGCGATCAAACAGTCGGTGTGTTCAAAATCCTCATAACACCCCGGAGGACCATCCGAGCCGAAAGAACGTTTATAACCTGACACCGCAGACGCCATGCAAAGCGTGGTATTGCCGTCATAATTATTCGTACCAATACACCCTCTCACCAATTTCCCAAGGGTGTAGAACTCTTCTGTCAAAAGCTGCCCAGTTGAAACAACCGCAAATGAATCGGGACCATGTTTTTCTTGAATACTCTTAATCTTTTCAGCCATCGTGTCCAAGGCAGCGTCCCAGCCTGTTTCTTTGTATGGCTCAAAAACCTTATCCCTGACAAGCGGGTGATTGCCGCGCCCCGGAGAGTCGAACAACTCATGCTCAAAGATACCTTTAATACAAAGCTTTCCGCGATTCACATCTGCATCTGCTTTACCACGTGATGCAACAGCTTGGCCGCTGGCGTTCATGCCCACCTCAATAGAACAACCCGTAGAGCAGTATCCACAGGTTGTATATTTCCAATCAACAACCTTTTTATCGGCTATTCTAATAGGGTTTCGGTCCTTTCGGCCAAATAGCATAAACAACTCCAGCTAATTCACAGTTATATATTATATGGGGCGATAGCCTGCCTCATATCTCGGCAAGCAAATCTAATAATTTTAACAACGCTAAAACTATAACCACGACGCACTCACTCGCGTACAGCACCAGAGCGGTGCAAAAACTCCTTCCTTAAGCGCTCTAGTGCACCATTAAAAAAGAATCCAACACTGAACACTCATACCAAATCAAGCACCCTGGGTAGTACAGCAATGTTTATGCCACCAAGGATGAACCGAGAGAGTTACCTTGCCATAGAGGCAACATAGTCATTATAATAAGGATGAATATAAAATATATTTGTATATCAATAGGTTACAACAAGCCTCACCAGACTACTGGGAATGCAATAAAGGACAACGTGCCTCAAGTAAGCGTTACGAAGTTGCGAACTCTAACACTTTATGGCGCTTAAAAGCAGGAAGTTGCTATCATTGAAACCAAGTGCTCCATTTTAAAACATCACTAAACGTAGTGACTTTCGGGTGAGACAAAGCAAGCCCCTCTGATCGATCCTCGCTGCACAGGGCATACGCGGTGTTTTGTATGCCGGTAATACAAGAACCCTCACCAATGATGACGCTATCCCATGCAAAATGCTCTTTTAGCCGTACTCTCTAATTAGAGGTTAGCGCAAAAAACCAAGCAAGCCCGGCTCACACAAGGCCCCAAGCACCATGAACAATGAAAACCAACCCGCATCACCGCACAAAAAAAATGGCAAGCTCATGCTCATCACTGCATGGATCATCGCTCTGATCCTCCTTACCAAGATTTTCAAACCCATTGAAGAGGCGCGGTACAACCCGAACACAAGTCCCTCCAGCAGTTCAAAAAATGGGTCCAAACAAGTTTTTCTAAAACGTAATCGACAGGGGCACTACGTCACCAGTGGGTCTATTAACGGAAAAAAGGTGGTTTTCCTTATAGACACAGGTGCATCAGAAGTTTCTATCCCCCAGCAACTAGCCAACAAACTCGGACTAAAAGCTGGCGTATCTCAGCCAAGAAGCACTGCGAATGGCATAATAAAGGTTTATATGACCCGGTTGAACGAGCTATCAGTTGGTGAGCTGTCTTTCTCTGATATACGCGCGTCCATCAACCCCCACATGAAAGGGGAAACCATCCTGCTGGGAATGAGCGCATTAAAAACCATTGAGTTCCACCAGCGGGGTGACGTTCTCACGCTCACGACGTACTAGCACGGTGCCTAATAAGCGCATAGCCTCCTTTCAGCCTAACCACCTCACGTTTTAAGGTGCACGCCACGCGAGTGATTTTCCAAAGCTCTCACTTCAGGTATAATTTCATCTTCCCAAAGCCGCATTTCTGAGCGTGTCATTTCTTCTCATAAGCCCCTATCTGAAGCCCACACGAAGAGAAGGCATTTTCAAGCGCACCCAATCATTCATTAACACACGAAAACAAAACACAATGTCATACCTCGATTTACTCAAACAAGACACTGAAAAAACAGTTCGCTGGGCCCTTGAAGAAGACATTCGTAGTGGCGATATTACTGCTGATTTAATCCCTGGCGATCAATCCAGCAAAGCGACCATCATCACACGTGAGAATGCTGTTATTTGCGGGATTTCCTGGGCAAACGAAGTCTTCCGGCAAGTGGATGGCTCTGTAACCATTGATTGGCATGTCAACGATGGCGATCTTGTTGTACCCAACCAAGTGCTTTGCCACCTTGAGGGAAACGCCGCTTCTATTCTTACTGGTGAGCGCTGTGCGCTGAATTTTTTGCAAACATTATCCGGCACCGCAACGAAAAGCCGCGAATATGCCGATTTGGTCAAGCACACAAAGGTAGAACTTTTAGATACCCGCAAAACATTACCAGGACTGCGAACAGCACAAAAATATGCGGTAAGCTGCGGTGGCTGCAGTAATCACCGAGTTGGTCTTTATGATGCGTACCTTATCAAAGAAAACCATATTCAGGCCTGCGGAGGAATCACTGCAGCAGTAAAAACTGCAAAACACCTCCATCCAGGAAAGCCTGTTGAGGTCGAGGTGGAGAATTTCGAAGAGCTACGTGAAGCCATGAATGCAGGCTGCGACACCGTGATGCTAGACAACTTCGATACAGAACAAACTCGGCAGGCAGTCAACATCACCAGAGACAAGGTCAAGCTGGAAGCCTCTGGCGGCATTGATAAACAGTCATTAGTAGAAAAAGCTGAAACTGGCGTAGATTATATTTCCATTGGCGCGCTGACCAAGTCATGCCAAGCGCTTGACCTTTCATTGCGGCTAACAGAATAATGAGACAAGCGCAGCGCGATACATAAGGGCGCCTCTAGAGATGGTGATTTTCATGTGGGAGTATGGATGCCCCGGACGAAGAGCCGTAGTGTATAAGGCAATCATGAGAATTTGAGTACGGAGTTTATGCAGCTATCGCGTAAAAAATACATTTTTAGAGATGCCAATAAGCCACTTGCTGCTCAATCAAAAAGAACATTGGGTATTTGACTCACGTCAAACCCAGAAATAATCAGCAAAACAATACACGCAGATAACAACACGCAGAAGCCCAAACGCCCCATGCTTGCCGATGATTCTTTAATTTCACCGCTAAAGTTTTGTCGAATTTTCATTCCCGTCAACATCGGTTTAACGAGATTATCCCTCAAGACAAAAACATAGAGTGCAATCGCCCCAACGTGGAAAATAGAGGCTAATAATATTAGATAAAAGCCTATCTCATGAACCAACGCAGAATCTTCAGACATTGAATCACTGACGTAACCGGATAGAGGCCCGTATGCAAACAAACCATCGCTAGAAAAAAGCCCGCTAACGACCTGAGACAGAAGTAGCAGTAGCATCAACAAAACCATCAGCGCACCCAAAGGGTTATGCCCAAGGTACTTAATGGGCTTGCCTGCGATTAACCCCCGTGCATAGTTCAATATTTGAGGGGGGGCGTAAATAAAGTTAATGAACAACGCTGTACTGCTTCCAAAGAAACCCCAAAGCAACCTAAAAACCAATAAGAAGCATATGGCGTACCCATTCCATTTATGCCAACGCATCTCCATGTCGCCCCACTCTGCCGTAACCCAAGCGTTGACAAGCAAACACACAAGCAACCAATGAAATACCCTTACACCGATATCCCATGCTTTAAGCCGACCACCTTCTTGCGTTTTTTTAGTGGTCACCCCCACCATAATGCTCCCGTTATAATCTAAACATGGGGGTTAATCACCTCTACTATCAGAATGGTTTTAACAGTAAGGCGCATTCTGTTATTTAACGTGAATGGTTATTCTCTCTGAAACTAATGGCGAGCTATGAGGAGTATGAGCATGATCCGCCAGCACCAACTGCAAGGTATGCTCGCCTGGCGAAAGCATCAGCTCCGCTTCAGTTTGTCCTTTTCCAAAATGTCTCAAATTATCGCTACCTACAAGAGGTTGTTTCAAATCAGGAAGTACTTTCATGTCAATTAACAGATGATGATGCCCGGTGTTTACCCTCACCACACCAGACGGGGCGACCCCCATACCGGAAAGCCCGAATCGAACCAAAACAGGAGAAGAAACAGTTTCACCGCCCTGTGGAGAAATAACATAAACCTTTGAGCCAGGCGCAGAGGAGGACAAGCCAGAGTCAGCAATAGCACTACCGCTACACGCCACCAATAAAAAAGACAATATCAGTTTCTTCAAAATCACTCTCCCAGAGTATACATATAGAACATCCATTTGGCGTAAAGTTCGCCACCCCGTTAAACTTAGAACCGTTAAAAGAAAACTACAACGAAACTATTCAATAAGCCCTGCAACTGCTCAGATTAAGCTCAAATTCTCAAAGAGCAACACCAAAAACGTACGCTTAAAGTAAAGTCATAATTTTTTAACGTCCTAATGCGCTACTTTTTGCGTGACCTGAATTGTTACACGAAAACAAAATAAAAAAGCCTCAACAATGAGGCTTTTTTATTTATCCAGAAGTACTGAGCCGTATTACCAGCCAGTTAGTTCGGCAAGAGCCTTACCTAACTGAGCAGGATTCGGTACTGTTTTAACACCTGCGGCTTCGAGTGCTGCAAACTTTTCGGCAGCGGTGCCTTGCCCACCTGAAATGATGGCGCCCGCATGCCCCATTCGCTTACCCGCTGGCGCAGTGACACCTGCAATGTAAGAAACAACAGGCTTGGTCACATTTTCCTTAATAAAGGCCGCGGCTTCTTCTTCTGCAGTGCCTCCGATTTCCCCAACCATAATAATGGCTTCGGTCTTAGGGTCTTCTTGAAATAGCGCCAACGCATCAATAAAAGTCGTGCCTGGAATAGGGTCCCCGCCAATACCGATACAAGTGCTTTGGCCAAAACCTAGCTCTGTTGTTTGATTGACGGCTTCATAAGTTAACGTTCCAGAGCGCGACACAACACCAACTTTACCAGGCATATGTATATCACCAGGCATAATTCCAATTTTACACTCACCGGGAGTAATAATGCCTGGACAGTTAGGGCCAATTAAACGCGACGTAGAGTTCGCGACACGCTCTTTCACATACAGCATATCCAAAGTAGGGATGCCTTCTGTAATACAAACAACCAGCTCAATCCCAGCATCAATTGCCTCTAGAATCGAGTCTTTACAAAAAGCAGCAGGTACATAAATAACGGATGCCGTTGCTCCCGTTGCTTCAACTGCATCACGCACGGTATCAAATACAGGTAAACCTAGGTGGGTTTGGCCACCCTTGCCAGGCGTGACACCTCCCACCATTTTGGTTCCATAGGCAATCGCTTGTTCTGAGTGCAAGGTTCCCTGCGAACCAGTAAAGCCCTGACAAATGACTTTAGTGTCTTTATTAATTAATACACTCATGCTCTAAACCTCCGCCGCTGCTTTAACTACTTGAATGGCCGCTTCATCAAAACTAGATGCTGCGATAATGT
>JAHRVS010000239.1 GCA_019090565.1 Gammaproteobacteria bacterium | reverse complement strand
TCTTGTTTTTATCATCATAGTTCTTCATGAGAACAAACATTTTTTCGAAGTCTACCTGTAATCTATCTTCAACAATATGAGTACGCCGTTGCCTGCCCTCTATTACACTTTTGAAATTACCGCTATAGTCTTCTAAGTGAATTAGCATACGATCGATAAGGTCTTGATTAGTCTTCTTTATATCATTTTTAGTCTGGGCGCTATTTAGACTACCTAGTTTTTCATATACACTTTTTAGTAAACTTTCAAATCTCAACACTGATGATTCGCTGGCGGTTTCTTTGTAAATAAGCACGTTTCGCTGCAAATCAACCACATCGCGTTCGAGCTCATAAACAAGCGCCATCTCCGCAGCAGAGTTGTAGTTAAGTTGTTGGTTATTGGCCAGGTGAATCTGACTTTGGTGCGCCATAAATGTTTGAACACATAATATAAGTACCAGTATACTGAGTACGGTGATGATCTGTATTTGTAAAGTTCGAAACATTAGTATGCGCCCTAGGAACTGATAAACTCGTACCATTTTTGTAGGCTGTATTCATAGGTAGGCATCACAGTATTCCATACTGCAACATTACTGAAACGCTTTTCATAACTCCCACCGGTGCGAAGTTGCCCCAGTTTCACCGAAACTTTGCCGTCTGTACCTCGCAATGCTTCCGAGGCCGCCTTGCCTTGATACCAGTAGTTCCACTCGGCCTCACTTAAATACGATTTGGAACGCTCTGGGTTTGAAATATAATAGCCCTGCTTGGCAATGAATGCGCCGGGCCAACCGGATAACCACCAATTCATATAGTCATAAGCGGCATCTTTCTCTCTACCCTGGGTTGATGAAGAAAGACACATGACACCGTGCCACCCACGATAACCTTCCTTCGGTGCAGCGTAAGTGACAGGGACATTCTGGCCATTCAGGGCCGATACGGCGGGTGAGAACATGCTTTCGATCACCACTCTGCCGCGCGCCATAAATTGAACTGACTCGGGCACTGAAGTCCAAAACCCACTAAAGTGCCCAGACCTTTTCAATTCAATTAATATTTTAAATAAATGGTCCAGTTCACTTTTAGAAAGTGAACCAATATCTTCAAACGTTGCCAGTCCACGTGCTTGGGCCGCGAGAGCAAGATCAAACAAACCTATTGTCGGCGCATTCACGACACCGACTCTTCCTGAATAAGCCTCATCCAGAAGCCACCCCCAGCTTTCGGTTTGGTAGGGGATGCCCTTCGTAATAACACTGGTATTGTAGCCAAACGAATCCACATTGTGCACGTAGGGTAAGAAGCTAATACTATCTGTGTGCTGTTTGCCGAGCTGTTTATCGGCTTGCACATGAAGCAATTTGTAAGGTGCGTCTCCAGCACCAAGCTTAGCCGCGGGAGTGAGTTTTCCTGTTTTGGTTAGCCTGTTGATCTCGCCCCAACGCTCAATACGTTTTTTTTCTATTGCTTGAATTGAGCCTGAACGCCATAGGACGTTAATGCTATTTGACCACTGCTCGTAGAGATCGAAGGAGTTTGGCGACATCGAAGCCTTTTGCAAAACTGCCGCACTGCCCTTAGGCTCAAACTGTATATTAATACCAAGGTCATCCATGGCTTTCTGACGCAACTCTTCTTGTAGTGTAACGTGAGTGCCTAATATACGAATGGTTGTCTTTGTGCGCGCAAATACATAGGGTGCTTGAATGCCAACACCCGTTAACACCCCTGTCTTGACTAAAGTTTTTAGGGTTTGTCTTTTTTCCTTGTCAATGAGCGTGCTAGCGTGTTTATTTTTTTTCGTCATCAACTTGCTCCATAATTGTACTCAGACACAGAGAAGTATAGACGCAGTCTTTCATGCATGGTTACTGAAAACCCTTTAATCTTACCGTTAGTTAGGATGCATACCATCCCTCAGCGTAGTCACTGGCGCGTGAGCGGAACCTATTTAAAGGCCCCGCTCTTTGGAAAACTCCATAACAAAATGGTGTCGAAATCAGAGCCCCAAGCTTTTTTGGGCGTCAACACCTCCCTCAATGATTTCATTGCCGACATGCAGTGCTCTCACTCTTATCATGCTTATTTAGAGGCCTCGCATAATTACAGGCCACTGATGACTGCATGCACTCTGTATCGTAAACGTTTAGCGAGTCTCAGATAGTTTATAAAGTGTCTAAACGAGCCCGTCGCTAGGTAAGTTCGGTTATATCCCTGAAGGACTCTTGCAACACTAGAACGTATTGTCATCGAGATGATTTAGGCATACAGGCGCTAACTCGTTTATGCTGGTAGAGATATTAATCCCCTCTTAGTGGAAATTAGTGCCTTACCCAGCACTTTATTCCTTACATAATCACCCTTATGCCTGGGGCAGGCATAAACTCTCTCATATCATTTGTAACCAGGGTTAAACCCTGCTGTCCCTCATGGCCCGTAATCACTTGATTATGTGCCTATTGGCTTTCTATATTTTGCCAATTCGGCTCTAAAATACTGAGTTATATAGGACTCCGCTTTCCCTACCCCCATTCTCCTCTGATTTCCGTGCTCTTACCCTCCCTGAACACAACTAACTCCCTGGTTCTAACTTTTCACACCAAGCATAAAGCGCGCAGCCAAAAATACGTGTTTCTTCTACCAGTTTTGATAGCGGCGTATTGCCTGGGGTAATCATCCAGCTAATAACAAACTGCTTTATTTCCTCTGAATAACGCTTCACAAAGCATCCTAATAGCCCTCTTTTTATTCGATAGGAAAAACCAGGCGAGGCAACAACTAACCTGAAACTGCGGGTTATTTAGCAAACGCCTCCCCCAAGGGCTGATCAGTCCACAGTCAAGGCACAGCTTCTTATTGTGATGAATTCAGGTGCCTACATGTGGTATTCTCATAGGGTTTAACTGAAACTTCACCTTCTAAAGAGCATTGTTATGACGAGTAATGCAGCAAATATCACCGCACAGGAAATAATGACCCCTGAGGTACTGCTAGTACAAGACACTTGGTCAATAAAACAATTGGCTGATTTCTTTGTTGAACACCGTATTTCCGGTGCACCGGTTGTAAACCACGAACAAAAGTTTGTCGGCGTAGTATCAATCAGCGATATGGTTCAATTTGACAGCATGACGAGCGAAGAAAAAGCAAACCTTGTCGCCGCGCATGTTTATACAGAAGTAGTCGGGCAAAAATTGAATCAGAGCGATATCAATAGGCTTGCCTCTCACGCAAACGAAAACTGCGATGTAAAAAACATCATGACTCCTAATATAATCGATGTTAAATTAACCGCAACTTTACCGGAAATTGCCGGTATCATTTTTGATAATCATATTCATCGCGTTTTTGTTACCGAGAATGAAAAAATAGTAGGCGTCATCTCTACAACGAATATATTAGGAAAAATTGCTCAAATGTAATTTTTCGCGACAAAGTTAATCATAAACTGTCTACCTGATTATCAGGTATAGCTGTGTAAGACTGTTTGGCTAAGTATTTTAACAAACAAGCTTACACAGTATTTCATTTATTGAGCCTGTATCTAGAGAACATAAGCACAATATACGACTACACCAGAAGCCTGGCTGCAGCCTGTTCTTCACACCTTAAAGATAGAGGCTCTTTTATTTAATTCTTCAACTCCCGCCATTTGGTTTTTGCTGTCTTCTAAGATTTGAATCGAACCATTAAATGCCGAAACGGCAAGCTCATCAATTTTTAACGTATTTAAGCTTAGCTCATTACTGACTTGAGCGCTCTCCTCTGTTGCGCATGCGATTTGATAGGTCATATCTTTAACTGTCTCTATTAGACTGCGCACAGCTAATAGCACCTGCTGGGTATTCTGCGTCTTTTGAAGCGTCTCAACAACTTGACCTTGAGAGCTTTCAATCGCCTTATAAGCAGATTCAGCATCGCTCTGGAAGGTGGAAATAATTTTCTCAATCTCACCGGCCGATTCCTGGGTTCTCTGCGCTAAGGTTCTCACTTCGTCGGCTACCACCGCGAACCCTCGCCCGTGCTCTCCCGCCCTGGCCGCTTCAATGGCTGCATTAAGCGCGAGTAAATTTGTTTGTTCTGCAACACCTTTAATAACATCCAAAACACTCGAAATGGTGTCACTACTCGCGTTCAATTTCCCCAATATTTCACCAACACCCTGTATTTCACCGTTTAGCCTATCAACAGCGTCCACCGCTTCATCTACCTGCCCCCCCCCATTGACTGCCTCTTCATCTGCCGCCTCAGCTGCCTCTGCAGCTTTTGCCGTACTACTGGCAATGTCTTGGGCAGCCGTAGTCATTTCTTCTATTGCAGTTGCTAGCGCTGCTGCTCCGTCTCGCTGAAGCTCCAAGGTAGACGCATTATCTCGACAGGTCTCATTTGATGACTCGTTAATCAATTGCAAGGCAGAAGATGTTGATCCAATATTACCGATGAGAGAACAAAACTCTCCGAACATCGCATTGATACTCCCGGCTACTCTTCCAACCTCATCGTCACAGTAGATTGGCGCCTCATTGGTAAGGTCCTTATTTTTATGTGCATTTTCAATAAAACTTACGAGGGCCGTTGTCTGTTTAGTTAACCCGGCCAGTACTGCCCAACCGGCATAGACTGCAGACAACAAACAAATAAGGGCTATGCCCAACTGTACATTACGCATTTGCTCTATATTACTAGCGCGAGTTTCCAGTAACTCCATCAGTACGGGAGTGGTTTCACCAAGAAGTAGCGAAACTTCAGATATAGACCTTGTCCCTAGATCGAAAATCGTGACTGCATTGGTATCAACTGAATCAGATAAGATAATATCCCTATTAACTGTATCGATAAATTTCAAGGCAGCACTATCCACTTTTTTACCAATAACAGACAGCTTTTCTTTTAATTGTAGGTGTTGCGTTTCAACATAAACTGTATCCAAGTCTTTATGCAGACTAGCTAACAATCTATTGATTTCACTGACTAAACTACTTAGATCAAAAACCTCGCTTTTGCTAGCCCCCGAGCTTGCAGCAATACCAGCGGATATTCCACGAGCCTCACCCAAGCTTTCCATAAGCTGCGGAATGGTAGTAGTTGCTATTTTTACCAAGTAGTAAGCATCTAACTTTGGGTCCAACACAAGGTTCGATTGGTCCCCTATGTGAATAATAAGTGACATAACTTCATCAATGAGCTCAATATGCTTTAAAAAAGACTCCTCTGGCGACAAAGAAGTATTCCCCGCTAATTGCTCCCATTCTTTTGTAATACCGGCGACAAAGGATTCAGTTGGAAATTCATGGGAATAAAGTCGATCTATTTCTTTCCAACTTTTTATATTCTCATCAATCTCAAGCTCAACATCCATTAGCCTCTTTTTAAAACTCATATCTCCATTTAGATACGCAGCCTTCATACCCCGGTGTTTTGCAAAGTTTTTCTGTAAGGGATAGACATGGTTTAGGTAGATCATCCCATCAACCTCCAGCTCTGAAAAACCCAGCTCGCCATTCTTTTCACTAAGGAAAAAATTTGTCAGAAAAATTAATGGTATTGCAGTGATTACTGCAAGCAATAAAAATTTTGTTTTCAAGCTTCTATTGAGAATTAATTCGCGCATGTCATACACCAAGACATCACTTCATACTCCAAGATATTTTGTTCCATTCCATAAGGTTAGCCTACATATTTTTCATTTCAATAGGCTGCAAAAAAGTTAAGCGGTACCTAAACATCTAGTTGGCCCATACGCCAAGCATGACGACACCTAAAGCGGCTACCTTAGTCGACCCTAGAAACAGGCAGGCCTTGGGGTGGGCGGATATTCGCCGCCGTAACCCGCACCAATCACGTCATACTTTCTGTAGCCAAACGCTGTCCCACAGCAAAGTGAGAACCAGCTTAACACCTTGTTTTGTATGGATATTGTTATGGGCGTGTGTGGCGCACCCTTCTTCGAAAACCCGCACTGATACCAGTGGTAAAGTCAGCGGCTTTTGGCATCGATTAAGGTGAATAACTGGGCAGTTGTACTGCTTGCAGGCCTTCACCGAGCTCAATGGAGAGGCTATGTACTCGTGGCAACTCTTCGCCAACGGGCAGCATGTTGTTGGCAAAGAGGGTGGTGATTTTGATGGTTTTATCACTGGTAAGCGCAGCGCCTTCAAAGCCAGTGATTTGGTCTTCACACACTTCGCCTTTTCCCAGCCCGGTTTTGATGTCATTGTCGCATTCAGCCCAGAATGTTGCGTTCGGTTGGGCCATGAGGATAGAGTCGAGATTGAAGTTGGGTTTCGGCAACACAGGGATAGCCTGTGGTGCGGTAGGTGGCGTTGGTGTGGATTAAGTCACCAGGTTGCAGGTCGAGGGTTGACCCCGCTTTCGCTTGGCCATTTATCAAAATCGCTGTAGAGGACGGTGCGGCCTCCTACTAAACGAGATTGGTCGCCAAAACTGTTGCACATGCGCAGGATGTAAAAGACTTGCTCGGGTGAGGGATGAGCCAGTATCCATAGAGTGGCGGGTGAGCTGCTGGCATCATGGAAATTTGCCGCTGATTGTTTCTCGAAATCATAGGCGGCTTGCACGGGCAGTTATAATAACGAAGACAGGGGCTTGGTATAAAAGGCAGAGGCTTGAAATAACAGGGCAAAACGAAGAAGGAGGAGGAGCTAACTCGTTCCTTTAATTGAATAGTTGGCGGAGAGGGAGGGATTCGAACCCTCGATACCTTGCGGTATACACACTTTCCAGGCGTGCTCCATCGGCCACTCGGACACCTCTCCAT
>JAHRVS010000238.1 GCA_019090565.1 Gammaproteobacteria bacterium | reverse complement strand
TGGATCGAGCGCCCTTGAAGTGTTGGGTGGCGTAATTGGTAGCCTGACGAATTTCCAGTGACTCGTCGAAGTAATCAAGCAAGTCATCGTTAAGTTCATTCTGGGGTATAAAGAAGGCAGAAAATATTACTAGAGTACCTATTGCGACAAAGAAGAGGCGACGCTGACTAATTGCAAAGTGGCTGATTCGTACCATGAGGCGCGAGAGGTTTAAATCCCTGGGGGTCACTCGCAAGGGGAGGGCCATTAATAGCCCCGGTAATATAGTTAAAGTTAGAACAAAGGCACTCATCACGCCGAGTGCGGTAATGTTTGCAAAATCATGAAAAGGTGGGGAGTCGCTAAAGTTCATGCACAATAGGCCAATAGCGGTGGTAATACTGGTCAGAAAAATGGCCTGCATGTTTTCTGCGATACTCCGCTCCATGGCGGTTATGTGGTCAAGTCCGTTTCTAAGCAAGCTTATATAGTGAGTGATAATATGAATGGAATCTGCCAGAGCAAGTGTTAAGACGAGCATCGGTGCGAGGGCTGAAGTTTGATTCAGTGAAATGCCGAGCCAACCCGCGATGCCCATGGTGAAAAGAATAGAAAAAAATACGGTGGCCATGCTGGCGAGTACGGCTGAAATTGAATGAAAGAGGAGCCCTTGGACCACCAACCCTACGACTACCATAATCGGAAAAAGGTAGGTGGCGTCTTGAATCGCAACCTGCAAAAAGCTGTCAGCAACCATAACGCCACCGGTTATATGGATTTGCATGCCAGGGTGTTGAGAAAGGTAGCGCTGCTTTAACCGATGCGCATGAGCGACAATCTCTGTATTCGCTTCGCGCCGATTTTCCGGCATGGCAATACTGACTAAAATAGCAGCCACTTCACCAGAAAAGCTTACTAATCGGCCGTTTAGTAAGGGCTCGCTGAGTATGAAATCCTCAATTTCATTGATCTGGCCTTCGCTGATTGTTTTGGCGTTGGGAACGAGGTAGTTCACTGAGAACTCATCGTTGTCAGGCGTATTTCTTTGGAAGTTGAGCAGTGAGTGCACGCCTTGGGAGTAGGGGATTTGCCAGCAGTCTTTTGTGATGGCCTCTAGAGTGAGTAGTGCTGGTTTACTGAAAACGCTGCCATTGGCTGGTGTAATCAAAAAGACGAGGCTCTCAGACTCATGAAAGATAGATTGCAGTTGGTCAAAGTCGGTTAATTGGCGATTGTCCTCCATGAAAATATCGCGGTAATCCGTGCTAAAGCTAAGGTGAGCACCCCCCAACGCGGAAATAAAAATAATAATAAGGCTAAAAAGAGATAAGCGTATACGATGTTTGACCAAGAAGTGGGCCATTGCCAAACTGGTTTTCATGGGGCTGCCTATCGTAAAAGGGAGAAAGCAATGCTAGGTCATAGTGATGACTTTAGGGAAGAGGGTGTTTGAGTTTACTTAGGGGTAGGGACTAGATGATTTCTTTTTCAGACAGTTTCTTGGGGGTGGTTTTTGGTTCACTATGAGGGGTAAAATCGATACCCCCCTCAAGCTGCTCAATGCCCTGTTGAAGGGCTTCTTCTATGACAGGCAGCGCTTCTTCAATGGTACCGTTGAGCGATGCGCCGAGTTTGTCTCCGAGTTCAGAGCCAAAACCTTCAAGGTTGCGGAAAAGCTTTTTCAGAGCCCCAGGTAACAGGCTGCTTTGGGTTTGTTTGATGGATACGCGCCATTTGTCATTGTGGTAGAACAGCACGGTACTCAAAAGCACTTCATTTGACGCCATCCCATCTAGTTGTGTTAGCCGGGTTTCAATGACAACCCTATTGCCGTTGGTATCGGACCTTCCTAGCTCAAAGGTTTGAGGCTTGAGTTTGTCTAAAAGCTGTGCGGCAGAACCATCTGTAGAGAGATTCTGAGCGGCCTCCGTGTTGCGTTTCACCATTGCTTTCCAAAAAAAATCGGCGGTACCTTCGGGGGTGTCTGGCTCCATGCAAGCACTTAGTAGGAAAAGAGTACTCACAAAAAGTAAAGAGGAGGCTTTGGTAAGTATGTTCATTTTCTTCCATTTGATAAGGGTTGGGAGTTTTGTTTGTGCTCGAGCGCTATAACTGCAAGCAGTATGAGACACTATACGTGCCGCGAACGGTTCTTTACATCATAGATGAAAGAATATTAATACACAGTTAACAGGGAGATTATAGAGAATGACTACACCTAAAATAGGCAATATGGCGCCAGCGTTTACAACGGTGAATCAACAGGGTGAAACGGTGAGCTTGAAAGATTTTCGAGGCCAAAAAAATGTGGTGCTTTACTTCTACCCGAAGGCTTCAACACCGGGCTGTACCGTGCAAGCCTGTGGCCTGAACGATCACATAAGTGCGTATGAAAAACTGGATACCGTTATATTGGGGATAAGCCCTGATCCAGTTCCTCGGCTGCAAAAATTCATTGAAAAGTATGACTTGAACTTTGATTTGCTTTCAGATGTTGATCACCCCGTAGCGGATAAATATGGTGTGTGGGGGCAAAAGAAAATGGCGGGACGTGAATACATGGGCTTGATTCGAACCACGTTTATTATTGGTAAAGACGGGCGTTTGAAGGCAGTCATGGCAAAAGTAAGAACAAAAACGCACCACGATGATGCTTTGGCGCTTGTGGAAGAGCACTGTTTTTAACAGGCC
>JAHRVS010000237.1 GCA_019090565.1 Gammaproteobacteria bacterium | reverse complement strand
TTACTTTGAGGCCAGAAAAAAGGCAGATCTCCTTTCTCATCGTAGGCGAGCAAGCTTGATATATTTCTGCCGAGAAGGTCTTCTAGGTCGATATTAAACGCGTCCGTTGCGGCGGGGTTGGCAAAGGTGATGCCGCCGTCGGTATTCACACCGATCAATGCTTCTCCTATGGATTTAAGGAGTAAATCATTGTCTTCTTTTAGGCGGGTGACTTCCTCGATTCGGCGCTCTAATTGTCTGTTTTTATTATCAAGCCCGAGAAAAAACTGGACTTTATGCTCAAGAATAAGTGGGTCGAGGGGTTTAAACAAGTAGTCAACCGCACCGGCCTCGTAACCTTTAAAGACGTATTGTTGATCTTTATTGATGGCGGTAACGAATATGATGGGGATTGAGCGGGTCTTTTTATGTTTTCGCATGAGCGACGCAACTTCAAAGCCATCCATGTCTGGCATCTGAACATCGAGCAGAACTAAGGCAAAATCCATTTTTACGGCGAGCGTCAGCGCCTCTTGCCCAGAGTTTGCTTTAACGAGGTTACGGTTCTCGTTTTCAAGGATCGCTTCCAGTGCAACCAGGTTCTCTGGATGATCATCGACTATGAGTATGTTTTGTCGCAACATCAAGTTATCTATACAGCACCGGTAATATTTAAATTTATACGACCCTTATGATCAAGGAAAGGTCAGTTCTATTAAGCGTAGACCTGAAACATTCACCTTGTATCGCTGTCAGGGTGTTGTCACTCGATAAGTTGAATCTTAAGCTGGGCTTTTTGAGATAGGTCGGAGAAAGTGCGTCGTTGATGGGTGGCTTGTTAATATAGATCTTTGTTTTTAGGGGGAAAAAATTTTACTTTATTTTTAGTTCAGAATGTAACAGCCCCGTGGTTTTATGTATTTTTATTTGAAATGCTCGAACCTTCGGTAGCATTCCGTTCACGCTCGATTTCTATTAGCACAGAGGTGATGCTACTTAAGGGTAATATCTCATCTGTCTGTGTTGCAGCGATTGCTGCAAGGGGCATGGTGTCCATCTCTGCCGTTTCAGGGTCCTGCACAATGCAGCGCCCACCCATACTCTCAATGTGTGACAGGCCTTTTGCACCGTCACTGTTGGCACCCGTTAGTATTACTCCCAATAGGTTTTTTTTATAGGCCTCGGCGGCAGATTCAAATAGAAGGTCAATGGAGGGCCGAGAGTGGTTGACTAGCTCTTCGCTAGATAGCGCAAGTAGCCCTTTATCCTCTACTAGCATGTGATAATCGCAGGGAGAAATATAAATATGGCCGGCTTCAATTTCCTCTTTGTCTTCGGGGTCAATGACCTTTAAGGGGCAGCGCTCATGTAAAATATCAGTGAGGAGTGTTGTTTCAAGCTGATTTCGTTTTCGATGTTGAGCCACTAAAATTGGGACTGAGAAATCACTGGGCAGGGGAGAGAGCACGGTGCTTAGCGCATCTAAACCACCCCACGAGGCGCCGATGACAATAAGCTCAATAGGGCTGTGGTTTTTTTTCTGCGTGTTTGATGGCATATATACAACGTTAGGTTTTTGGGGCCTCAGATCTAGGGCATCTTTAGAAACGTGTTTTTCACGGGATAGCTAGGCTAATCCCGTACTTCAATTCTCGTGTATGTTTTATACATGGTGGTTTTCAGTGCGGGGCTTCCTTGTTCTCACATGAAGATGACTACTTTTAGTTCTATTTATTATCGATTAATTTGCAGTGAGAAGAGGTCATGTTGGTGTGTTTTTTTGTAAATTTTATATTTACTATTTAATGTATCATAAAGCTTATAGCAGTCTGAAAATCGTAGGCTTTCTTTTGAGCCTAAACACAGGTAACCACCGTAATCGAGGCTGTTTGAAAATAGACGAAATACACGGTCTTGCAAGCCGTGATTAAAATAAATAAGAACGTTACGGCATATAATCACCTGCATCTCACTGAAAACCTGGTCTGTGGCCAGGTCATGGTCAGCGAAAATAACATTTTTTTTCAATGAGCTGTCCATGATGATGTTGTCATAGCGAGCGGTATAATAATCACTAAGCGTGTGTAGCCCACCTGAATCATGGTAATTGCGCGAGTACAGGGCGGCTGCCTCTAAGGAAAAAATCCCTTTTTTTGCTTTTTCAAGTACCTGAGGGTCGATGTCCGTTGCGTAAATTTGTGCTTTATCATATAAACCGGTTTCTTTTAATAAAATGCACATGGAGTAAACTTCTTGTCCTGTTGAACAACCTGCATGCCAAATTTTAAGAGAGGGGTAACTCCTTAATTGGGGGGCAACGACCTCCCTGAATGATTTGTAAAAATAGGGGTCACGAAACATTTCAGTCACGTTTACCGTCATATGATCAAATACTTCAATAAAGGCTTTTTCATCATGCAGAACTAAATGAATGAGTTGGCACATGTTCTCAAGTTTTAATCGTTCAATTTGAGTTTTTATACGGCGTGTTAAAGAGGCCCGGCTGTAAGAGCGGAAGTCATAGCCGTATTTTCGAAATACGGCCTCCAAAAATAAATCCAGTTCTAATTCATTATTTTGGTGTGCGTTTTCTAGTTCGTCTGTACTTGCATCCAATTTGGTTTTTATAGGCATAGTTTTTACTGGCTGATTTTCAAAGGTGCTTTGATGTCTATTGGCGCTGTGTAATGACTTGAAAAGCCCTTTAGCTTTGCTGTAACCAGACACGAATCAATGATAGCAGCTTATCTGCATCGAGGGGTTTGGTAACATAGTCATTGGCGCCTGCTGAGATACACTTTTGCCTATCGCTTTTCATGGCTTTGGCGGTGAGTGCAATAATGGGCAAAGCGCTAAAACGAGGGTCTTTACGAATAAGGCCCATGGCTTCATAGCCATCCATGACGGGCATCATTATATCCATAAGTACCAGGTCTTTATCGGGTGATTCATTGAGCGCTTCGATGGCCTCTTCCCCATTTGTCGCAATTTCTATATCAAAACCTTTGTCTTCCAAAATGGCTGAAACAGAGTAGATGTTTCGCATGTCATCATCCACAACGAGGAGTTTTTTACCTTGAAAAATATCTTCGCGATGGTCTATGGGTTCCAGTAAACGCTGCGTGTCAATGTCATCACCTTGTTCGCCAACCCAGTTAAAAAAGAGAGAGGCTTCATTAAGTAGTCTTTCTGAAGACTGGTCGGTCTTGAGGATGATGCGGTCGGCGTATTTCCGTAATTGTGCCTCTTCTTCGCGCATGAGGTCTTTTGCGGTATAGACGACCACTGGAATGGCTTCTATTGCAGGGTCTGCGTTGATTTTTTCAAGTAAATCCAGGCCGTTGGTGTCGGGCAAATCAAGGTCAAGTATCATGCAGTCGAAGTGTGATTCTTTTATGTGACTGATGGCCTCTGCACCGGAGTCAACGGAAACCACTTCGATTTGCTGCGCACTGAAGGTGGCAATAATTTCTTCCTTGGAAATTTCATTATCTTCAATGACGAGTAAACGATTGATAGGCTTTTTTAAAGCATCTTCAATTCGTTGAAAGGAGTCGGAGAGATCGTTATTGCTGATGGGTTTTTTAAGGTATTCGTAGGCACCCATAGCCAGAGCTGCTTCGGCATCATCTTTCCCTGAAATAAAATGTACGGGAATTGATTTGGTTGCCCCCTTAGCTTTCAATTTTTCCATGACTTTTAGGCCACTCATATCGGGCAGGCCGATATCTAATATGATGGCGCAGGGCGTATTGGTCTCGACATAGGCCAGCGCACTTTCACCATGGTGGCACACATGGGTGTCTATGCCGTGTTCCATCGCTCTATCGGCCAAAAGTTCTGCGAAGGCTGGGTCATCTTCAACAATTAATACAGTGTTGCTTTGTCCGCTACTTGTTGCAGGGAATGCCGCTGCTTGATGTACTTGTTTTGGCTTAAGTATTGAGGATGCATTTTCTACCGGTTCATTTGCTGCATCGGTGGCACCCCCATCGACACTGGAGTGGGCTTGGGCCTTTGAGGTTTCAGCGCCTTCGATAACAGCCTTGTCGGGTAACAGCAGGGTAAACGAGGAGCCTTCTCCCTCCGTTGAGGATGTGATTTTTAGCTCCCCCTGCAAAAGCTTCGCAAGCTGCCGAGAAATGGTTAGCCCTAAGCCTGTTCCGCCAAAGTTTCGGCTTGTGGTGCCATCGGCTTGTTGGAATGCTTCAAATATGAGATTTTGTTTATTCTTGGGTATGCCTAAGCCTGTGTCTCTGACGGTAAAAGCCAATGTATTATTTGGGCTGAATGCCCACCCTGCAGGGAGCATATCCTCTGTAGGCCGTGCGATATCCAAGTAGACGCCCCCAGATGGGGTGAATTTAAAGGCATTGGAAAGCAGGTTTTTTAGTATCTGCTCAACACGTTGGCGATCAGTTAAAAGGGCCTCAGGGATGTCTGGGGCAAGCGTCACGGAAAAATCCAGATTCTTTTCTTTTGCCACGTGTTCGAAGTTCAACTGAATATTACGTTGGATAATTTGCAGGGGCAGGTCTTCGAGAACAATTTGTAGCTTGCCTTCTTCTACCTTTGATAAGTCAAGAATATCGTTAATGAGTGCAAGCAAATCAGAGCCGGCAGAGTGAATCACGTCGCAGTGTTCAATTTGTTTGTCAGCGAGGTTGCCAGGCTTATTTTCAGAGAGGTTGCGGGATAAAATCAGAATACTATTGAGCGGGGTACGCAGTTCGTGAGACATGGTGGAGAGGAACTCTGACTTGTACTTGCTGCTTAGCTCTAGCGCTTCGGATTTCTCCTGCAGTATCTCCTGGGCCTTCCCAAGTTCCTGGTTCTGGATAAGCATGTCTTCCTTTTGCGTCTCCAGGATCTTTGCTTGCTCTGCGAGCTCTTCGTTGGTAACCCTGAGTTCTTCCTGTTGCGCCTGCATGTTTAATTCTGATGCTTTAAGGGCTTGAGTTTGTTCCTCCAGTTCTTCATTGCTGGCGCGTAATTCTTCTTGTTGGTGCTGCATGCGCAGGTCTGACTGCTTGAGGGCGTTGGCTTGCTCTTCTAAGTCATCGTTGACGCGCTGCAGTTCGGTTTGTTGTTTTTCCATTGATGCGGCTTGCTTTTGGGTTTGCCCAAGCATGTGGGCAAGTTGGACGCGTGATCGCGCTGAGTTGATGGCAATGCCTATGCTGTCGCTGATACGCGAAAGAAAGAGCATTGATTGCTCATTAATTGGAGCAATGGAGCCTAACTCTATGATGCCTACAACCAACTCGTCGTGAATGACCGGTGTAAGGAGGATATTTCTCGGTGATGTTTGCCCTAAGCCGGTGGAAACGGCCATGTAGTCTTCAGGAAGTTCGCTGACGCAAATTTGCTTTTTTTCAATGGCGGTTTGGCCTACCAAGGATTCCCCCAGCTGGTAGGTGTTTTTAATGCCCTTTCGATGCGTCAATGCATAGCTACTGGTTAGGCTTAATTGCTGGTGTTTATCATCCATCGCATAAAATGCCCCCACCTGGCAACCGGTGCCAGGGGTGACATAGTTGATAATATGCCTACATAATTCTTCAATGCTTTGGTCGCCACGCATGCATTCATTGAGATCGGCAACTTGGGATTGTAAGCGCTCTTTATCGTGATCCTCTTGGGTGCGGTCTCTGAGTTTGTCTCGCATGGTACTGATGGCTGAAAGTAGATGCCCTGTTTCATCTTCTGAGCTGATGGTGATTTCAGTGCTCCAGTCACCGTCAGCAATTTTGTCAGCAATGGTCACAGCATGATTAAGGCCGCGAGTAATCATATTGGTGATATAAACACTGATAATCAGTAATACGATAACGATGCCTAAGGAAAGAAGTGCGCCTGTTCGCCAAGCCTGGTTATTGCTAGCCGTTACATCGTTAAGGCTTGTTGAGAAATTAAGAGTCACATTTTGGCGTAGTTGTTTGAGTTTTTGTGTGAGAGAAGAAAAGCTGATGTTAATTTTGGGGACTAGAATATAGAGCTCGTTAGACTCTATTGAGTTGTCAAGCAAGCCTTTTGCGACGGCATGAGATGCCTTGTAGTACTCTTGTAGGTCCTTGGTAACTGCTTGAACCTGATCAGCTAAATCAGGGGAAATTTTGCGAATTTCATTTAAGTTCTTGATGGATTTTTCGTAGATATCATTGGCGATAATAAGTTCTTCTTCTTCCCCCGTGTCTACTGCAGCACCCAAGCTTAGTTTCAATGAAGTAATGGCAATGGATGTTTCGTTAACAATTTCCAGAACAGGAAAGTTTTTATCTTTGAATCTTGTTAAGTGGGCATCGGTTGAGGTGGAAACGAAGTAGTTTGAAGCAAGATAAATAATAAAGCCGAAGATCGCTACACCGGAGATAAGCATGACTTTGTTCTGAATTGACCAGTTTTTAAACAAGACTAAGTTCCTTCTATCTCTATATAGATGTTTCAAGCGATAAAAAATTTGTATAGCTACTTTAAACGATAGCTCATCTATTTTATTTCATTCATGTATGTGTATCGATGGGTGTGAAGTGAAAATGAATAGTTCAAACTATTTGTAGCGGCGTCTTTCATAT
>JAHRVS010000236.1 GCA_019090565.1 Gammaproteobacteria bacterium | reverse complement strand
CGAGAAAAAATTGATGTCGCGCTTGCTCTATTCACCTTGAGCCATGCTGAACCAGCCATTAGAAAGCAAGCCGTCACGGCGTTAGCAGGCAATATGGAGCCAGCAGTCAAGGCAAAGCTCGATGCGATGTTAAGCGTTAATGAGCAAGGGGAATACCTAGAACCCAGTAAAGCCGTGCGTATAGCTGCCCAAAGCGCATTGGCTAGCATCGATTTAAAACGCAGTATTTATGGTTTTATCGAAACAGTTTTTTTTGGACTCAGCTTGGGCTCAGTGCTGTTATTAGTGGCGATTGGCTTATCCATTACCTTTGGGGTGATGGGAGTCATTAACATGGCCCATGGCGAATTAATTATGCTGGGCGCCTACACCACTTACGTTTTACAAACGCTGATGCCCAACCACATTGGTATGGCGGTGATATTATCCATTCCTGCTGCGTTTGTTGTATCAGGTTTAGTGGGCATTGGCATTGAACGGGGCGTAATTCAATTTTTAAAAGGACGGCCGCTGGAAACCTTGTTGGCCACATTTGGTATTAGCCTTATTCTTCAACAAGCCGTGCGTACCCTATTTTCGCCCTTAAACAGACAAGTTATTACGCCCGAGTGGATGAGCGGCGCTCTGCAAATAAACCCCGTGTTGTCTTTTACCTATAACCGCTTGTACGTAATCCTCTTTTCTTTAATCGTTTTTTTCCTATTGCTGCTTATTATGAAACGTACCGTTTTGGGTTTATACGTGCGCGCTGTTTCCCAAAACAGGGATATGGCAAAAGCCATGGGCATACGTAGTGAATGGGTCGATGCCATGACATTTGGCCTTGGCTCTGGCGTGGCGGGTTTGGCCGGGGTAGCCTTGAGCCAATTAACCAACGTGGGGCCAAACCTCGGGCAAGCCTACATTATTGACTCCTTCATGGTGGTCGTATTTGGTGGCGTCGGCAACCTTTGGGGCACATTGGTGGGTGGGCTCAGTTTAGGCGTAGCGAATAAATTCCTTGAGCCGGCCACAGGGGCTGTGCTCGCAAAGATAATCGTATTGGTGGCGCTTATTCTATTTATTCAAAAGCGCCCCAGTGGACTGTTTCCGCAAAAAGGGAGGTCGGTTGAATGAGTATGCCCTCTTCCAGTGAGACACTACAGTTTGAACACTTTAAACAGCGCCGGCAGTCTCTATTATCTGGCACGTATGATAGCCGTAGTACCCAGGTTTTTTTGTTGGTGCTGTTTGTGGTAACGGTAAGCTGCTCTTTAAGTAATTTATTATTAGCGCCAGACAATTTCCTCCATGTCGACACCTATACCATTACCCTTATGGGGAAATACCTCAGTTATGCCCTATTGGCCTTGTCGGTGGATGTGATCTGGGGTTATTGCGGTATTTTGAGTTTGGGCCACGGTGCATTTTTTGCCTTAGGTGGTTATGCCATGGGTATGTATTTGATGCGACAAATTGGTGACCGCGGTGTGTACGGTGACCCACTACTGCCTGATTTTATGGTGTTCTTAGACTGGAAAGAATTACCCTGGTTTTGGCAAGGTTTTGATTTTTTCCCGTTTGCGGTATTAATGGCCATGGTGGTGCCGGGTTTACTTGCCTTTGTTTTTTCCTCATTAGCGTTTCGCTCCCGTGTGACGGGCGTTTATTTATCCATCATGACCCAAGCCCTCACTTATGCCCTACTGCTGGCTTTTTTCCGTAATGAAATGGGGTTTGGCGGTAATAATGGCTTAACGGATTTTAAAGAAATTCTCGGCTTTGATTTAAAAAGTGATGCAGTGCGAGTGGGCTTGTTCTTAATTACTGCACTCGTGCTAGCGCTGGCCTATTTGTTAAGCCACTTTATTTTAGAATCCAAGTTCGGCCGCGTTATTGTGGCCCTGCGTGATGCAGAAGGTCGGGCGCGTTTTGTAGGCTATAAAGCAGAAAGCTATAAAGTCTGGTTGTTTGTTTATTCAGCCGTGCTGGCGGGTATTGCTGGGGCTTTATATGTACCGCAAGTGGGCATTATTAATCCTGGCGAATTTTCACCACTTAATTCTATCGAGGTGGTGGTATGGGTTGCGGTGGGTGGACGAGGCCTACTCTATGGTGCGGTATTGGGCGCCATCATAGTTAATTATGCCAAAACCCGATTTACTGCGCTGATGCCTGAGGCATGGTTATTTATGCTGGGTGCGCTTTTTGTAGGCGTTACTATCTTTTTACCCAAGGGTGTAACGGGTTTGTTTGGCGGATTATTTGAGGCCAAAAAGCTACCGAAGGATACCGCTGAGGGGAAACCCTCATGAGTGCGTTAGAGCAGTTTCGAGAATTAATGCGCCGCGACCGTGTGTTTGAATTTTTGATAGAAGACAATGAAGTCATTGATGTCTCTCATAAGGTTATTTTATACATTGAAGGCTTGAGCGTTAGCTTTGACGGTTTCAAAGCACTTAACAATTTGAACCTTTACGTCAATGATGGAGAGCTACGCTGCCTGATTGGTGCCAACGGTGCAGGTAAAACCACTTTGATGGATGTCATCACTGGCAAAACAAGGCCTGATACCGGCAAGGTGTTTTTTGGCCAGCGGGTTGATTTGTTAAAACGCACCGAGGCCGAAATCGCCATGCTGGGTATTGGCCGGAAATTCCAAAAACCCACGGTATTTGAGTTTCATAGCGTGTTTGATAATATCGAGTTGGCGCTGAAAACCTCTAAAGATTTAATGCCGACGTTGTTTTCTCGCACATCCGATGCGCAGATGGATCGCATTGACGAAGTATTAAAAACCATCGGTCTAAAAGACCAACGTATGCAGCCTGCCGGCGCCTTGTCCCACGGGCAAAAACAATGGCTAGAAATTGGCATGCTGCTCGCATCAGGCCCCCGCGTGATGTTGGTGGATGAGCCCGTAGCGGGTATGACAGCGCAAGAAACCGAGCGCACCGCCGAGCTGCTTACCGCATTGGCCGGTGAGCGCACAGTGATTGTGGTGGAACATGACATGGAATTTGTTCGCAGCATTGCTAAAACCGTCACAGTGTTGCACCAAGGTTCGGTACTTGCCGAGGGCACCATGAATGAAGTACAAGAAAATGCAGCCGTGCGAGAAGTTTACTTGGGTGAAGAACAGTGATTGAATTCAAAAAACTAAACCAGCTTTATGGTAGCTCCCAGATCCTATGGGATTTGGACATGAAAATTGAAGAAGGCAGTGTCACCTGTATTATGGGGCGAAATGGCGTGGGTAAAACCACCCTGTTAAAATGCCTGATGGGAATGTTGCCGATAAAGTCAGGCGATATGCTGGTAGACGGCGAAAATATCAATGCCTTAAGCACTGAGCAACGCCCCCGTATTGGCGTGGGTTATGTGCCCCAAGGGCGTGAAATATTCCCGCAACTCACCGTGGAAGAAAATCTATTAACCGGGCTTGCCTGCCGTAAAGATGGCGCTAAACAAATCCCCGACAAAATATATGAACTGTTCCCCGTGCTTAAGTCAATGATACACCGCCGTGGCGGCGATTTGTCTGGCGGGCAACAGCAACAACTCTCCATCGGTCGCGCCCTCGTGATAGAGCCTAAAATTTTACTACTGGATGAGCCCAATGAAGGGATTCAGCCCAACATCGTGCAGCAAATCGGCGATGTCATT
>JAHRVS010000235.1 GCA_019090565.1 Gammaproteobacteria bacterium | reverse complement strand
GCGGACAAGTTCTTGGGCAGGCATTATTGGCAGCCTCTCGTACCGTTGACGGTTTTTTTGTTCATTCCCTCCATGCCTACTTTTTACGTGGTGGAGATATGAATGCACCCATTCTTTACGATGTGGAGCGCATTCGTGATGGCCGCAGCTTCTGCACACGCAGGGTCGTTGCCATCCAGCATGGTCGGCCTATTTTTAATATGTCCGCCTCCTTCCAGGTTAGCGAAGAGGGGCTCAGCCACCAAGCTGAAATGCCAGACGTCCCACCACCCGATGGACTAAGCGATGACCGCGCTATAAAAACCGCCATCCTTGAAAAAAGGGGCTCCACCTATGACCCCTACTCATCACCAGACTGGCCGATGGATGTGCGCCGCTGCGAAGATACCCTACCTCGGCGTAAATCAAAGGTAATGCCCCCAGTTCAGAACACATGGTTCCGGATTCGAGAAACACTCCCCGACGACCCAACGATACAAAAAGCAGCGTTGGCCTACTCCTCTGACCTGAACCTGCTGACCACTGCGCTCCAGCCCCATGGGATTTCACTCCTACAGCCCAATATAAGAATCGCCTCGCTTGACCATGCCATGTGGTTTCACCGTACCTTTAATTGCAACGACTGGCTGCTCTATGCCACAGAGACCCCCAGCACATCAGGGGGCAGAGGGTTTAATCGTGGCAACATTTTCAACACCAATGGCGAACTCGTCGCATCCACCGCGCAAGAAGGCCTGATGAGGAAGCTGTCGTAAAGCGGCTCAGCAACAGGCCTTGAACCTCTACTAACCTGGCCACAGTGACACCACCCAGAAACGCCTATTGCTGGCCGAAAAGCAAAAAATTACATGAAAATCAAACTAGCAGCTATCAATGCTCCCATAAAAACGGCGGCTCTTATTCACACCAACAAACACCGCTTTTTTTAACCTTGTGTCTGGCTCAGCTCTATCAAATTTATTTCACTAGCAAGGCAAGAGTAACAATTCGCTTCAACTCACATCACAAAAAGCAACAAATGAAAGCCCAGCCGATTCCATCTCACAGCTATGCTTAATCAAGGAGAGTAAATCTGTCTTGGCTGGGGTGAACTGGAATACCCCTTAACCACTTAGGGAAAGGGTGACAAAATGAACAAACAACTTCATAGACTCTGGGAGCGCGTTGAAGCGGTGATCATGGCCATCGAAGATAAAGAAGAAGTGACTTATGCTGGCCTACAGATTCAACGCTCAACGTTTAAGCACCCTCTTTTCTGCAGCACCAATTATTATCTCGTCACAGACCTGTTAAGCGGGAAAATCATTCTCGAGCTTCATGGGCATAAAGAAAAGCTGGAAATTTGCAAATACCAAAAAGAAGATTACTTCTGGAGTAGCTTCATCTCTGCCGCCGCAAAGCTTCGTTGCCTCGAAAACACCTTTGGCTTGTGCCGGCGTTCCGAATAACATTAACCCCAATCTAGCGGAATAGCCAAAATTGAAAATCTGGCTATTCCGAACATCCAATACCACCACCCCACACACCTATCGGCAGCTATTTTTAAACCGACAAACAATCTATTGTCGAAACCATTTTGACCCACATCAAACTCAACCCGAAGATATAAATATCTTCCTAAGTACAGAATAACCTAGTGAAGTTAAGCTACAGTTCACTATGTGCCCAGGGGCGACATCGCTGAGTGTTATAAAAACACGCGCCGTCTTGCGGGCCGAGAAAAACCCCTCTGTTGAAACACCTCAATATAGGCTTTACACAAGGAAATTAATCATGTCTTTATACGAAAAGCTTGGCGGCGAACCCGCCATCGATGCAGCAGTAGATATTTTTTATCGCAAAGTTCTCTCTAATGACCGCATCAGTCAATTTTTTGAGAGCACTGATATGGAGGCGCAACATGCCAAACAGAAAGCCTTTATGACAATGGCATTTGGTGGCCCCAACAATTACACAGGAAAGGATATGCGTGAGGCCCATAAAGGTATGAAGCTCAACGACGATCATTTCAATGCCGTCGCCGAAGAGCTTGTCGCCACACTGAACGAACTCAAAGTTCCACAAGAACTCATTGATGAAGTGGTTGCGATTGTATCTGGTGCCAAAGGCGATGTGCTCAATAAGTAAGCTTTCCTTATGACTGACATTGCTTTTGAAGATAAACACCTGACTCTTGAGGAAGGTGAAACGGTACTTGATACCCTGTTGCGTGCTGGGTATGACATTCCGAATGGGTGCCGTGCCGGCATTTGCCAGTCCTGCATTATGAAAAGTGATGCCAGCGAAGAAATCGCCCATGCGCAAGTGGGCCTTAGCGATGCACAAAAGACATTAAAGTATTTTCTAAGTTGCCGATGCCTCCCATCCTCAAAAATCAATGTTCAGCGTATTTCACTCTCTTCGCAGCAAACAAATGCCGAAGTGATTGACGTCAGCATGCTC
Organism: Gammaproteobacteria bacterium; assembly: GCA_019090565.1. Classification (GTDB taxonomy): domain Bacteria; phylum Pseudomonadota; class Gammaproteobacteria; order Pseudomonadales; family UBA3067; genus UBA3067. Next base: position 5,606 of record JAHRVS010000235.1, on the reverse strand, counting down.
AATGAGACCGTGATTCGATTACGTCTTAAAGCAAGCATCGACTACCATGCAGGTCAATATCTAACGCTTTGGAAAGATGGGCGCATCGCCCGCTGTTACTCTCTGGCCAGCCATCCTACGCTCAACGACTACCTAGAACTCCACGTCAAATACATAAAAGGTGGGGAATTTAGCGCTTGGCTAAGATCGGACGTGCGGGTTGGCGACATAATGAAAATACAAGGGCCTTTTGGGAAGTGTATTTACGCAGGTGAAAAAGAGCAACCTCTTCTATTACTAGCAATTGGCACGGGGCTATCTCCAATATTTGGCATTCTTCAGGACGCTATTGCAAAAAAACACCAAGGAAAAATACACATTGTAGTTGGTGCACGCTCCAAAGAAAACTTCTACCTTGTGGAAGAATTGCAAAAAATAGCGGCTCAAAATAAATCCATCTCCCTGACTTATATTTATCAGGAGGAAACGAACACAGACACGATTACAGCCCAAAATAACACTGATTTCGCAAGCAAAGGTGATATTTACCAATACTGCAAAGAAAGATTCGACAACCTAAAGGGGTACCGGGTCTTTATTTGTGGCGCAGAATCATTCTGTAAAAAAATGCGCAAGCAATGTTTTCTAGAAGGCGCCGACATGAATGCAATTAGCGTAGATTCTTTTATATCTTTCACCGAAGAAAAAACCGAAGGCTAACTATCAAGGTGACTACGAAGCATAAAATCCAATTAATATTTTAAGGATTTCATCATTGTTTTGATCCAGCGCGTCAAAGGAAAAACCCACTACATATGATGCACCGTTTTCGCTACGCTCACACCAAACACATCGACCATTAAATGCGACGCTTTTTAAACCTTTAATCTCTACAGGCAAAACCATTGCCATAGGGTACACTTCACCTAAAAGTAAGGCATTCTCAGAAAAGAGCATTAAACCATCATCAGAGAGATTTCCGATGGGGCCAAGACGAGAACCATTTTCACGGTTAAAGACACGAAGCGGGACACTGGGAACCTGCCGCAGGCTTTTTCTTTTAAAAACTACCCTAGTCTGAGGAAACGACTCTGTATCGGGTGACAGCATTTACTCTCCGACCTGATTTATTATTTGAATTTGAAAAGAAAAATCTCTTGGCTTTAAGCTCAAGTGAGTCCCAAAAAGCCGAGAGGTTTTTCTATATTCCGCATATTTTTTATTATTCTTATTGCCTTTCCATAACAATTGAGGCCATACAATTTTCTTTTTTATTCTTATTTTTAGCACTCAATCACGTCTTCGGCATACAATCGCTTGCCGAAACGATACTTTTAAAGGTTTGTTTTTATTATTACCCTTCCCTGTTTTTATCATTATCCGGAAGGTTTCTTTTAAAAGCACTATTAACAATGCAGAGTACGTGCCAATTTCAAAATTCACCACAAATACAACGCATTATATGAAATCCTTCTGCATGAGGCATTCCGAATTGGCTCAATCGTTACCCGTTCAACACTCACTGTTACCCCATTGAAGGTAACACGGTAACACTTACCCAGGCCACGCTGGTTCATCAAAGTGAATGGGGCTATAAGCTAAGGAAAAATGGTTATAAATCAGGTTTTTGTGCTGTGTTAGAATTCGCCCACAACAAACAGGCCACAAAACCATGAAAAAAGATAAAATTAAGATTGTTGATGAGCAACTAAACGACGATGGCATTCGCCGTTTTCTTGAGCAGCGGCCCTCTGACGGCACTTCAGAGGACTTCCACATCCTACTGAAAGCATACCGCGGACTGAATGAGGAAAACTTTTCTCGATTCCTCTCCTTTTTCAAAGAAGAAGGTCGCTCTATCTCTACACGGAATAAGGCAGGGCAAAGCCTCTACGACATCGTAGTCAAACACAAAAAATCTACTGCGTATGCGAAACTGCTAGCTCCAGAGTCCTAAGCAAAACTTAATCGATGCCCTTCTTGCTTGGCAAGCAAAAAACATCCATCAAGGCTGTACCTGCTGACAAAACGCTCAGTCATTAAAGGCGTATCTTTGACAGCATCATGTCTGCACCTACACCATCAAAAAAGTGCGGGTAATGCTCCTGATAAGAAGTAACCAATCCTTCAGGAGGGAAGTCGGAAAAATGACCGTGTTCCTTCAAGTATTCCATATGCTGCTGTCCTTCCCCATCAAAGGGATGAAAAACAGAGTCTTCAAGCCCGTCGAACTCCAATGGAAGCACGTTAAACCTCTCGCACATTTCACGGTTAAAGGCAGGTGTTGCCTTGACCCACTTCCCTTCAAGGTAGATTTCTGAGTAGCCGTGAAAAGCAAACACATCCGTTTGCATCATCTTAATCAGATTGTCTGACGCAAGGTGATTACGAACATCAGCAAACCCCAAGCGAGCAGGAATACCTTGTGCGCGACATAGCGTAGTCAAAAGAATTGCTTTGGGCACACAAAATGCCTTACGCTCGGCAAGCACATTACTGCCCTTAAAGGTCTCACCGCTAAAACCGAATGCGTAAGGATCGTACCGCACCTCATCCCGCGCCGCGTAATACAGTTTGACTGCTTTGTCCCGTTCAGTTTCAGCGCCCTCAACGATATCAGCAGCAAAAGCCCGAATATCAGGGTGGTCACAATCAATATAGCGCGTTGGTATTAGATACTGTTTCAAGTCGTCGTCATTACCTGCTCCGTTCCTCTGATCTTCCATCGTTACACCCTTTGATATTATTATGGAGGCCACCTTACCAGAGTAAAACACGCAAACCAAGATGCGCAGTTTGCACAGGCTATATGCTGTGCCACTATCGAGGATCAAAAGTTATTTTACTGGAAACTATTATGCCTAATAAAACCGCTCTCATTACTGGTGCCTCCGCCGGCATCGGCAAATCCTTTGCTAATAAATTCGCACAGGAAGGCTGGGACCTCGTCGTGACCGCTAGAAGAAAAACCCAACTGGAAGAACTCGCCAAAACCCTCACCGAACAATACAAAATTAACGTGACGATCATTGTTGCCGACCTCGCTGACCCAGATACCCCTATCGCTATTCACAAAGAAATCACAGACAAAGGCATCCAGATTGACGCACTGGTCAATAACGCGGGTTATGGTGTCCCCGGCTATTACGTCAATACCGACTGGCAACAACAAAAAGACTTCCTTCAAGTTTTAGTTACTGCCGTTTCCCATCTCTGTCATCTCTTCCTGCCGGGCATGGTTGAGCGCAAGTACGGCCGAATCATAAACGTGTCATCGGTAAATGGGCTGCTGCCTTGCTCCCCTGGGCAAAGCCTTTATGCGAGCGCAAAAACATTTGTGGTGAGTTTATCTCACACATTACAAGCAGAAGCCGGTCATGCTGGAGTGAATGTATCTGCGCTGTGTCCAGGCCTTACTTATACAGAGTTCCATGATGTAACGGGTACCCGTGACATGGTAAGCAAAGTACCCAAAAGCCAGTGGATGGAGGCTCAAGCCGTTGCAGAAGGGGCTTACGATGCGGTAATGCGAGGAGATCTCTTATGTACACCAGGACGAAGCGCCAGTCTCGCCGCATTGTTACCCCGATTTTTACCACGAAAGGCGATTGTTAGCTTGATGAAAAAGCAATCATTAAAAATCAGAAAGGTTGATTCAAGCATCTAGCATTAGAGGTTTCTTAATGGCTTCAACGAACAGCCACAAAAAAACCCCGGCGGGCATAACCCAGCGGGGTTTTTATCGTAACGTATCTGTCTCAGAGCCAATAAATCAGCTCAAGTCAGCATAACGCTTTAGATGGTGGCTGGTGCTACCAAAGATGCTACAGAAAAGTGTTAAACGCCGGAAATAATGACCAATGTCCAGCTCTTCTGTCATGCCGATACCGCCGTGAAGCTGTACCGCATCTTGTCCTACAGCGCGTGCCGCATCACCGATATAGACCTTCGCACCAGAAACGGCCTTCTTGCGATCAACAGCGTCTTCTGAAGATACTTTCATGCTGGACATAATCAACATAGAGCGAGAGCTCTCAACATGGGTAAACATATCGACCAAGCGATGCTGGATCACCTGGAAGGAACCGATGGCCGTACCAAACTGCTCACGTACTTTTACGTATTCAAGCGTTCTCTGGAAAGATACAGCCATTTCACCAAGCGCTTGCGCACAAGAAGCGACAGTACCTAAATCGATAACATTCTCTAGCACTGCAAGGCCTTTACCTTCTTCACCTAACAATTCTGCAGGCACGTCGCTGAAGCTGATATTCGCTGCACGAGCACCGTCCATGGTTTTATAGCCACGAACTTCAACCCCAGCCGCCTTTGCATCAACAACAAATAGAGAGATGCCGTCTTCGTCTGAATTTCCACCAGAAGTACGAGCAGAGACGATCAGCTTGTTGGCTGACTCACCACCTAATACAACCACTTTCTCGCCAGAAACCGTGTACGCATCGCCGGATTTTTTAGCAGCAGTACCTACGTTAGCCAGGTTGTAACCAGACTTTGCTTCGGCATAAGCAACTGACATTAGCAGCTCTCCACCGATTATGCCGCTAAGCAGCTCTGCTTTTTGCTCTGAACTTCCAGCAAGCGCCAATGCATTACCAGATAGCACAACCGTGCTCAGGTAAGGCTCAACGACCATGCCGCCACCGAACGCTTCCATCACAACAGATGTTTCAATGGCGCCGCCACCAAAACCGCCATCTTCTTCGGAAAAAGACACACCCAGCCAGCCAAGCTCCGCAAACTGTTTCCAGACGGCGCGATCAAAGCCTTCATCTGTCGCTAGGATTTTATTGCGTGTTTCAAAGCTGTAGTCATTTTGAACAAATTTTTCAATTTGTTCTTTTATAAGTTTTTGTTCGTCTGAATATGAAAAATCCATAATTATCTCCCCTTACTTATCTCAAGCCCAATAGCATTTTTGCTACAACGTTTTTCTGAACTTCTGTACTGCCACCATAAATGGTGCTGGCTCGTAGGAAGTTATAAGTTTGCGTTGCAAAGGCAAAATCCTCTGGCCCAACAAAACCTTCTGAGTGCCACGGGAATGCGTAGTAACCCGCCATTTTCACTTTCAATTCAGAAAGTTCTTGCTGGGTATCCGTGCCTTTAATCTTCAGTAATGAAGACTCAGGGCCAGGAGCTCGGCCTGCAGCCGTATCAGCCAATGTACGGAAGTTCGTGAACTCAAGTTGAGTAAGGTTAATTTCAGCACGAGCGATATCTAAACGAGTTTGCTCATCATCAATCAAGGCTTTACCATCTGCTTCGTTTTCCCTGGCAATACGCTTGATGTTCGCAAGGTTAAGCTTCGAATCAGCCACACCCGCAATCGTTGTTCGCTCATGGGTTAATAGGTACTTGGCGATTGTCCAACCTTGCCCCTCTACCCCAACAAGATTTTCTTTGGGTACACGAACGTTATCAAAGAACACCTGGTTCAGATGATGCTCACCGTCGATACTAACGATAGGTTTGATTTCGACCCCTGCTGCGCTCATGTCATCAATTAGGATGAAAGAGATACCAGCCTGTTTTTTGCAATCGTTATCGGTACGAACTAGACAGAAACATCGATTTGCATGGTGCGCATAAGTCGTCCAGATTTTGGT
>JAHRVS010000234.1 GCA_019090565.1 Gammaproteobacteria bacterium | reverse complement strand
TTTTTATCATCAAACTGGTAGGGAATGGGCGCTAGCAAACCGTCAACGACAGCCATCAATGAATAGTCTTTGGATTCTTCATTAAGTAGTTCGGTGAGTTGGCTACCCTTTACGACAGTCACCTCTAATTGTCTAGCAGGAGTGGGTTGCAGGGGTTCGGCAAGCACAGTAGTGCCCAGCGAAAAGGATACAATCAGTGCGGTGATAAGCTTTGCGACAGGAGGCGGTGGTTTTAGAGCGATCATAGACATATTCCCAATATTATTATTTTTTAAGGAGGTTCTAATTCGACATACTTTTAGGCCTTTATAGCCACCTGATAAATTCAGGTGGCTATAAGTGTAAGAGAGAAAAGCTCGGGGTGCCGCTGTTGTTTGAGGTCGGAATGTCTTGCTTTGGGTGGACAGGTTTTCGGGCTTTCGCGACAACTTAGAAACTCAGGTGACTAAGGGTGGAGAGGCTGGGATGTCGTAGACAGGTTATCAATGACAGGTGCAGGCTTCGGTTTTCCTCAACCATTTTTCTGTCTGTAGGCGCAAGACTGTCTACACTTATCGTAGGGCTTGAATTCATTTTTAACACCCACCTAAACATCTTTCGTGGCTATTTTGGCTCGTGTCAGCGCACGCTAAAATTAGCGCATAGCGGCATTAAAATATATTTAGCTGAACCGGTGGGTTTTTTCGGTCTTATATTGCGAAAGTTGTAGCGCAACCGTAATAGTTGCTGGGTTCGGCTAATCTGAATAGTTACCTCTTTTATTCGTTCACATAATGGAAATCACGTAGTGTTTAATTATAAAAATATGCGGTTGTTGCTGCTTACGGCTTTACTTTTTTCTCATGCGAATGTTGGTTTCTCTTCATCAGAGCGTTCGCGTGTTTGGATACAAATAGCACCGCAAAAATTTGAACGTGCAATTCAACTTATTGAAAAACTAGGCGGTAAAATTCATCACCGCTTTTCAGGTTTGAATGCGATTTCTGTTTCGTTGCCTAAACATAGAATTCGTGGTCTTTTTAGTAATTCTGATTTTATTTCTATTGAAGAGGATGCCAAGCGTTACGCATCCGCACAGTCCATCGGATATGGCATTGATGCTGTTCAAGCTAGGGAGGTGTGGGATGCAAATCGAGATGGGCAAGTGGATATCGGTGCCCCGGTAGGAGGTGGGAAATTAATTTGTGTCATTGATTCTGGTTTACAGGCCAGCCATGAAGATTTGGCCGGTGTAGACCTTGTGGGCGGTTATCCGGAAGGTTGGAATATCGATATATGTGGCCATGGTACACACGTTACAGGCACGATAGCCGCTGCGAACAATGCAACAGGCGTGGTGGGTGTGAGCCCTGGCAGAGCCTCCTTGTTTATTGTGAAAGTTTTCGGTGGTAGCTCATGCGAATGGATTTACAGTTCTGACCTGGTGGATGCGGCGAACCGCTGCCGAGATGCCGGTGCCGATATTATTAATATGAGCTTAGCAGGAGACGTTAAGATTCGAGCTGAAGAGCGTGCGTTCAGTCGCTTGAATCGTGAGGGTGTTCTCTCAATTGCAGCGGCTGGAAATAACGGTGACCAGAGCCTTAGTTACCCTGCTGCGTACGACGCTGTTGTATCTGTGGGGGCGGTAGACCAGCACCTCTCTTTAGCGGGGTTTTCGCAGCAAAATTCTGCCGTCGAGTTGGTGGGGCCGGGAGTTGATGTCGTTAGTACGGTGCCTTTCGTCATAGAGAGCAGCGTCACGGCAAACGGGGTCACCTACAAAGGGAGTCGCATTGACTTGAGCGCACAAGGGGAGGTAGCAGGTGCGGTGGTTGATGGCGGTTTGTGTGATCAATCGGCTAGCTGGACAGGGCAAATCGTCCTGTGTGAGCGTGGGGAGGTTAGCTTTTTAACCAAGGTTTTAAATGTGCAATCCGGTGGCGGGCTTGGCGCCGTCATTTATAACAATGTATTGGGAGGTTTTAACGGCACGCTGGGCGACGGAAACACCTCCACAATACCTGCCATTGGTTTAAGCCAAGAAAAAGGTGTTGCGTTGTTGAAAAACGGTTTAGGGCTTACTGCCAGCCTTGCGAGTACATTTAGTCACTCTGCTAGTGGGTATGAGGCGCGCAGTGGCACCTCTATGTCGGTCCCCCATGTTTCTGCAGTTGCTGCGCTAGTTTGGAGTGGCGCGCCCAATGCGAGCAATGAGGAAGTTCGAGATGCCTTGCGCCAAACTGCGCTGGATTTGGGTGATCCCGGCCGAGACAATCAATTTGGCTACGGACTTGTGCAGGCTTATGATGCATGGCAGTACCTCGGCGGAGCGAGAGTGGGGCAGAATCAGCCCCCTGTGGCAGAATTTACTGTCGATTGCAGCGGACGTAGTTGCTTATTTGATGCCAGTGCCAGTCACGATGCCGACGGCAGTATCACTGCCTATGACTGGGAATTTGGTGATGAACGCCAAGCAATGGGAGCGGTGGTTGCTCATGTTTTTCAGGCAGATGCCACCTATACAGTGTCGCTGACGGTAAGGGATAATGAAGGCGTCAGCAATACGAGCGTTGTTACGGTTAATTCTGGCGGTGGCGAGGGCCTCGATACCATCGCGCCACGAATTACTAGCGTGCAAAGTAAGAAGCTCCGGCGCAGAAAATTCGAGATCTCATGGGAAACCGACGAAGGCTCCAGTAGCGTGGTATCCTTTGCGTGTTGCGGTGACTTTGTTGACACGGCCCTACGGACCTCGCACGCAACGACATTTCGCGGTGTGTCTAATGCGGCCTATGAGTATTGGTTGATCGCCACTGACGAGTTTGGCAACCAGTCAAAAGAAGGCCCTTTTATTCACCAGAATTAACGGGGTTAGAAGTGTGATCCTTCACCGCTAGCTATCAGGGCTTTCTTGGCTCTTTGCTTCATTTTATATACGCGTACCGGCCTGAAAAGCTTTTGGAGTCTTATGTCTATTAAGTTAAGTGATTTACCGGGTAA
>JAHRVS010000233.1 GCA_019090565.1 Gammaproteobacteria bacterium | reverse complement strand
TCATCTAGGGCCAGCATCACTACTGGCCTCAAGCAACCTACCCAAATCCAGCGCGAGCAACGCCAGTGGATTTCTATTTGGTCTTGCTCCAGGTGGGGTTTACCATGCCACGAAGTGTTGCCACCCGCGCGGTGCGCTCTTACCGCACCATTTCACCCTTACCGGTAGCCATTACCGAAGTAACGGCCACTTAGGCGGTTTATTTTCTGCTGCACTTTCCGTAGGCTCACGCCCCCCAGGAGTTACCTGGCACCCTGCTCTGTGGAGCCCGGACTTTCCTCCCCCGTCTGATATTTCTATCAAATAGCGGCGATTACCCAGCTGACTCGACCATAGATAATCCTACCCAACAGACTTAAAGTCAAGACTTTTTAGTCAAGGCATAATCATAGAATACCTTTTTCTTTTTACCAAAAAATTTAGCCGCAATTTGAGAGGCTCGATTGGGCGGCAAATCCTGCAACAACAAATCCATCAACTGAATGGCCGAGACATCCAACCCCTCTCCTGATTCGGGCTGCTTATAGCCCTCAATCATCACAACAAACTCACCGCGCTGCTGGTTGGCATCGCTTTTTAACCACGCCATTTGCTCTGAAAGGTTTCCATAATTAATTGTCTCAAAACTTTTCGTCAACTCTCTTGCAAAAACAGCTTCCCGCTCCTCTCCAAAACAACTAATAAGCTGGGAGCAAAAAGCCTCAATGCGATGAGGTGCCTCATAAAAGACCAACGTCGATACTTCTTGTGAAAGCAAGCGAAGGTGCTCAAGACGATTACCTGATTTCTGGGGTAAAAAACCCTCAAAGTGAAAGCGGTCTGTCGCCAGACCCGATACCGACAAGCCCGCTATCGCAGCGCAAACTCCGGGGATCGGCCTCACCACATACCCCGCCGACGTCACAGCTTTAACCAACTGGTAGCCAGGGTCACTGATAAGAGGGGTCCCGGCGTCTGAAATAAGCGCCAGTGATTGCCCACAGGAAAGCTTTTTAATTACTTCTCCTGCGCGCTGCTTCTCATTGTGCTCGTGCACGGAAAGCATAGGCTTATCAATACCGAAATGGTTTAATAATTTCCGGCTGTGCCGCGTATCCTCCGCGGCAATACAATCTACTTCTTTCAGCACATCGAGTGCTCGCAAAGTAACATCCTGCAAATTACCGATTGGCGTAGCAACTATATACAGTTCACCCACTGACAAGAATACTCTCCCGATTATATTTCTAGCTTAATTACCCAACAGTTAGCATTAGCTAACCTTCACACCGTCAACGACGCTTTAGGTGTTGTTGACGGTGTGAAGCATGCTGGCGGTAGTGACGTAGCGGCATTAGCGGACAATGCCCTGGTCAGCAATCATGGCGAAACACAGACTGTTGCCCCTTTGTAAGCAAGCAAGATAAATACAGCTGAAATAAAAAAAGAGCCTCATGGGCTCTTTTTTTATTAAACATAATTCACGGCTATTCAAGCACTTCAACATCTTCTGCCTGCAACCCCTTTTCCCCTTGCCCAGTCTCAAACGCGACACTTTGCCCGTCACGTAGAAAACGACGCCCCTCTCCACGAATCGATCGAAAATGAACAAAAACATCTTGGCCGTCATCGCGAGTAATAAAGCCAAAACCTTTTGAGCTATTAAACCATTTCACCTGCCCCGTATCACGAGAACCTGAGGGCTCTGTGCTTTTGATGCTTTGTTTATTAGGTGAGTCAGTAGACGGGTCCGCTGCATCTGTAGTCGAACCTAAAGAAGCCAAAATACAAGACACCAACATGAAAGCAAAAAGGATAAGTGTGTTGGGGGACATTAGACTAGAGCCACCATTAATCACAAAGGAAGCCAATAACGCCATGGTAATACTGATTAATATGTTTTTTATAACGGAACTTACATTCATTAGAATCTCACTATGCTAGTAATAAAAGGGTCATGCCATTAATAATGGTGAAGGGCCTACTTTTACAGATGGCGCTCCACCCATAAACCATTGAACCAAGAGGCATGTACCAAACAAGAATACACTTGGCTCAACAGAATCTCTGGTGTACTAGTTACTCTCAAAGAAAAAGAAGTGTAGCTAAGATTGGAAACAACTCCACCTTTGCTTCACTCAAGAAAGGGGACAGCGCATAAGCTAGCTTGCACTACCTAGTCGCGGAAGTTATTAAACTGAAGCGGCATATCCAAACTCTCTTCCCTGAGAAACGCCATGACTGCCTGTAGGTCATCGCGCTTTTTTCCGGTAATCCGGACTTTTTCGCCCTGAATTGCGGCTTGCACTTTAAGCTTTTTTTCCTTAATCAGCTTAACGATTTTTTTACACAGCACAGGCTCGAGCCCCTGACGGATCTGTAAAAGCTGCTTCACCTCCTTTCCAGAGGGCTCAACATCACCATACTCTAAGCACTTGATATCAATGCTTCTTTTAATTAATTTCGCTTCAAGGATGTCCACCAATTGTTTTAACTGAAAATCGGCACCCGAAATCAGAGTAATATCTGTTTCACTCTGTTCACAGCGCGACCCACTGCCCTTCAGGTCAAAGCGCTTTGCAACCTCTCGATTCGCTTGGTCTACCGCGTTCGTCACTTCGTGAAGCTCAATTTCGGAGACCACATCAAATGATGGCATTCATTTCCTCTATCTTAAAGTAGCAAAATATCTATCAGACTGCACAGTGTAAGGGATTGTCATTAGAGAATGCAAACTTCTGCTCTGAAAGCCTTATTTTACAAATAAAAAAGGCGGCCAATGGCCGCCTTTTTTATTTGTAATGTCTTTCATTTAGACATTGTGAAAACTACTGAGCCGTCACCGTCAAAGGCATTGGGTTTCGCAGCATTTGAACAGCGCTCTCTAACCCGTCTTTCGACCAAAAGGCATCATCAAAAAACAAGTCAATACCAATAACAATCTCCTGGCCGTAAACAACGTCTTTCACATTGTAGCCGACATGAGGATGAGACCCTTTGAAACGCTCAGGGGTGTCAATGTCGCTCTTAAAGCGACTGTCTTTATAGAGGATATCAAGTGCTGGCTTGAAACCTTCCTTTCCACTAAAGAAGGCAATGATGTCCCAGTTCTCACCAGTACTACCTGATATCCAGCTGTGCTCAAGGTCCAAATCCAAGTCTTGGGGGTTAGCACCTCTGGTGGCATCGCCCGCATAAACCGGTTCTTTCGGGCCTAATTCAGAACGAATGGGCACTCCATCCAATTCATGAAAATCAAGAGACACTTCTAGCTGTAAGTCGCTCAATATGGCCGCTGCTTTTGGAATAGTCAGGTATACCGGAAATTGAATGGTTTGATCAGTAACTGTTACGCTGGCACCAGCATCAGCTAAGCCAACCCCCAGTATCGAAATTGACGCATCCAAAGCGATCAAACTACGCACAGGGCCATTTTTCACAGCGCTGACTTCATTTGGTATCAAGTTGTTGTTAATCGTTGCTTTAATAAAACCCAGCTTCGCTCTGACCCGCAACTTCATTGTATCAAGGATGGTTTTCTTTCCCCCATGATAACCTTGGTAATACATGTCAGACCATGCAAGCAAGTTATCGGGTTCAACTTGCAAACTGTACTTGGTGGTTTTAATTAGCCCAGTTTTTATATCGTAGTTGGTATAACTTTTATCACTGCGCTCTGAATTATCTTGAACAACATACGCATACCGCTCAACGCCATTTTCTTTAAATGCCAATTCACTGATAATTTTACCACTTACTGCTGCCTTGACAGCGGCATCAGCCTGAGGGCCAGTGTCACGCAACATAAAGGCCAATTCGTCTTTTTCTTCAATGATGCCCTCTTTTCCTTCAGCAGCAATGGTGCCGCCTGGCACAAAGGGAAAACCACGGACATTCCAATCATCAAACTGAAATGGAATAGCTACCAATGCACCGCCTGATACGGCCATAATTGAATAGTTAGAAGATTTTTGTCCAAGTAGTGAAGGCGTCGCTGCCCCCTTTATTATCATTAACTGCATATCCCGCGTTTCAGGAAGAACACCAATCAAGCCAGAGGATGACTGAGCCACAACTGGGACACAAGCTGATGAGATGAGAGCTAAACCACAAAGGCCATTTTTTATACTTTTTGAGAAGTACAACATTCCTATTCTCCAGAATTATAATTTTAACCAATCCATGGGGTACAAACCATTCCGTTTCAAAATTTCAACGGCATTCGAACACAGTCTGGCGCTAAATGCCAGTTTGATGCTTTATGCCACTAATTTAATGTGACACACTCGACAGGTCTAAGCACTCCTACCGTGCGGAACGTTGCACCAAAAACAACACAGGTATTAGCCCCGCCACAACCAGCGTAATACCTGGCAGCGCCGCTCGCTCCCACTCCCCTTCTGAGGTCATTTCGTAAACTCGAACAGCGAGAGTATCCCAGCCAAATGGCCTGAGAAGCAAGGTGGCAGGCATCTCTTTCATCACGTCAACAAACACGAGCACCATTGCAGTCAATAGACCAGGAGCCAGCATCGGCAGATAAATACGCCTTAGCAAACGCTGCCAACTAGCACCTAGTGTTCTCGCACCCTCGATGATAGAGGGCCGAAGTTGCTCAAAACCACTGTCTATAGCACCAAAGGCCACCGCCATAAATCGCACAACATAGGCTAACACTAGGGCCACGACCCCGCCGACCAATAAAGGGCCAGAGTCATACCCTAATAACAGATAAAATTGACCCAAACCCTTATCTACAAATGTAAAGCTCAACATAATACCCACTGCCAAAATGGAGCCAGGCAATGCGTACCCCAAGGTGGCCCATTGCACCATTGACGCAACCAAAGTGCTGCTTTGGGTCTTTTTGATCAATGCGAGAACAAATGCTATGCCTACTGTCACAATGGCTGCCAAGGCTGCCAAGCCAAAGGAGTGAGCAAGCAATTTTAGGTAACGCTCATCCAGGTCACTAAATTGGTTTTGCACCACCCACATTAGTAATTTAACAACAGGCACAATAAAAGCACAGCTCAACACAAACAGACAAAACAAGGCGGCGGCCCACCCTTTCCACTTCATGAGGGCTATGCGCTGCCCTTTCCCACTTTGATGGTAACGCGCATCACCGCGAGAGCGACGCTCCAGCGACAAGGCAAGCACGACAAACAGCAATAATAATGAGGCCAGCTGACCTGCGGCATGAATATTAAAAAACCCATACCAGGTTTTGTAAATTGCGGTGGTGAACGTATCATAATTAAAAACTGACACCGCTCCGAAATCTGCCAGGACCTCCATTAATGCCAGAGCAGCCCCCCCAGCAATAGCAGGCCGAGCCATGGGTAGCGCTACTTTATAGAAGCCGCGCCAAGGCCCATAACCCAAGACCCTTGCTGCATCTAGCAGCCCTCTTCCTTGAGACTGAAATGCGCTTCGTGCCAGCATATAAACATAGGGGTAAAGAACCAGGCCTAAAACAAGCACAACGCCCCCGCCACTTCGAATTTCAGGAAATGAAAAAGTTGGCCCCAACAAACCTCGTAGAAACGTTTGCAGCGAGCCGCTGTAATCCAGCAGCCCCACCATCACAAAAGCGATAACGTAGGTAGGCATAGCCAATGGCAGCATCAGCGCCCAATCAAAAAACTTTCGCCCCGGAAACTCACAGACAGCCGTCAACCAGGCCAAGCTTACGCCGAGAAGTAACACCAATACCCCAACCCCCACCAACAATACCAGGGTATTTACCAACAGTGAAGGCAGCACGATATCGAGCAGGTGAGCCCATATTTCCTGATCTATTTCGAGCCAACTCAAGCCCAAAACACCTAGCGGCAACAGGACGCTACCTGCCATAATAAGCAAAAACACACCCGCAGCAAGCCTGCGATCAAACTTTAGTTTTTGAAATAAGTCAGTGTTATTCATGCAACACAGCCGTAACCACCTAAAAAACCCCTTTTAAGGGTAGAGTAAAAATCAACAGCTATAAAAAGCCCTTCCAGTCTATCAATGGTACTTCGCTCGATCCATTAACATGATGGCCCGAGCCTGGTTGCGCCCTGCTACGTCAACATTAATGACATCTGCCTTAAACTCTCCCCAGGCGGCCACTTCTTTGGACTTTTTCACCGCTGGGTTCACGGGGTATTCCATATTCAAGCTGGCAAATGTGGATTGCGCAGATGGTGAAGACAACCATTCAAGCAGCTTTTGAGCCGCCTGGGGGTGCTTTCCATAACGGGTGACACCCGCACCAGATATATTCACATGCACCCCTCGGTCAGCTTGGTTAGGCCAGAAAATTGCCAGGGGTAAATCTGGTTGTTCTTTTTGCAGCCTACCAAAATAATAAGTGTTCACAATACCCACATCACATTGGCCAGCCAAAATCGCTTCCATTAATTTTGTGTCGTTGGAAAAGACTGGGGTAGCCAGGTTTTTCACCCACGCGGAAATGGTTTCCTCGGTTTTCTCTGCCCCTAAGTGCTCCATCATCACGGCAACAAGAGACTGATTATAAACCTTCTTAGACGTACGCAAACATAGACGGCCCTTCCACTTATCATCAGCCAACGATTCATAACTCTTCAATTCAGAAGGCGCCACCCTCTTTGTAGAATAAACAATTGCTCTAGCCCGAATAGACAGCCCTGCCCACCGACCCTCGCTGTCTCGTAAATGAGAGGGGACATTTTTATCTAAAATAGGTGATGTAATTGGCTGCAAAATCCCCATATTCCCAGCTTGCCATAAATTCCCAGCATCCACGGTCATAAACAAATCAGCCCGTGTGTTGCGCCCTTCGGCTTTAATTCTGGCCATCAGCGGAGGCGCTTTGTCGGTGACATACCGAACGCTAACCCCTGTTTCCATTTTATATTGATCAAAAAGCGGCTTGATCAAATGCTCTTTACGAGAAGAGTACACCCAGACCTCTTCCCCGAAAGCGCTAACCATAGGAAATAATGACAGCAATATCAGCAATATAGGCTTTAAAAAATGTGATGCAATGGTCCGCATAGACAACCCTCATGTATGAAAAATAAAGCGCGCAAAACACAAAAAAGAGAACAATGGATCAGTATAAATAATAATTATTCGCATTTAAATTAATAAATTCGAATAGTTTGATTCTAATTAGGCTACCAACTCCCATTGAGCGTCCTACTAGCTAGCAAATTGTTACAATTAGCTGAGTCGAGCCAGATACAGTGCGGAATTAAGCGAAAAAGCGAGGCCTACACGCAGTAAATGCACAGAACCTGCCCCAGGAGACGCCTCGCCCACCCCGTACTAACTCGATCCCATTCGCTTGGCCGGCTATTGATTCTCGTCACACTATTACTCTCAGGCTTCAGCTGGGCAAACGATGACGATAGAGCTTCCATTAGCACCCTTACAGCATCAAAGACAATAGAAGCGCCCTAGAGGGGCTTGTGGTGTACGGGGCGTTATTCACGATGCGATAGAAGGGGCCCTTATCACCATCGACGTTTCCGGAAAGGTCGTCGATAATTGGTATTGGAGAACCGAGTATTTTGAGCTGCTCACAAGCCGCTCTACAGGGGAATTTTTTGAAAAACGAGGCCGTGTTACTCTCACGTACATGCACAGTTTTGATTCATTGCGGGTTACCGCTCGTCTGCCGACCGAGTACCGAATGAACAAAGCGTTTAATCGATTTCGTCCTGAAGCCGCACTTGCCGACCCTCTTGGCATCAAAGAGCAAAAGATAACGTCCTTCGTGAAGATTGAGCCATTTCATGATTTAGACATAGAGCTTACCACCCTGACATGCTTCTCTTTGGGTGCTGATTGGCCTGTAGATTCACACCTGACTCTTGGCGGTGCATATATACGAGGGTTTTCCCGCCAAAGAAATACAGACATTGAGGGCCCAAGCCTGGCATTAAAGGTTCGACTTTAAAACAGGGCTTGAAATACCCTTGACTAAGCAAAGGGCTAGACCACGCCCAATCAAAACCCACTTAAAGTAATTCTTGCTGGCATGCTTCGATACCAGAAACGGGTATCGAAGCATGGGAACTCTCACAATAAGTGAACTCACACCGAAGCCTCGTAGCACCTTTAATTACAAGTCCCTTCCAGCGGCCGCTAGGCTCTGCCTTGATACCCAAAGCTCATTAAAAGGGCTTTCTAGGCGCTAACCAAACTTACGCCGCTTGACCTCTGTAGAGGTGTTGTCGCTATCTACCCCAGTATAAACCAGCGCCTCATCCTGCATGCCGCCATAACCCAAAGCAAAGATGTCTAACACATAGTTCTGATAAAGCTTCCAAGGGGCCTTTGACCCTTGTTTCGGGAATTTCTCAATCGCACGCTGGATATAACCCGACGAAAAGTCCACAAATGGCAGGCGCTCGACACTGGGATCGTTGTTACAAGGCGTGCAATATTGGAACCCATTTGCATCCATGTGGTTCAACAATCGACACACATACTTGCTGGTTAAGTCACATTTTAATGTCCAGGAGGAGTTGGTATATCCCGAGGCCTGCGCCAAATTCGGCACATCGCTAAACATCATCCCCTTGTAAGTCATGCTGTCGCCTGGCGCCCACGGCTCACCATCAAGACTAAATTTTAAATCACCTAAAGGCACCAAATCTAGCCCTGTTGCAGAGACAACAATATCAGCTTTGATTTCTTCACCTGACTTCAACAAAATACCGTCTGCCGTAAAGGTTTCAATATGATCAGTAACCACATCGGCCCTATTGGATTTTATCGCTTTAAATAGATCACTGTTCGCAGCAATACAAATTCGTTCTTCCCAAGGGTTATATTGAGGGTTGAAATGAACATCCACATCGCAACTCTCACCCAGCTGGCGCTTATTGTGAAAACGTATTAATTTACGTGCGGCATTCGGCCAGCGACGAGCTGCCTGAAAGAACCCCACTCCCAACCAAACGTTTTTAAGTCGATTAATACCTGAAGCAAGACGGCCAGGAAGCAGTAAGCGAATAACCTCTGTAATGGGGTCCCAATCGGGCAAACCCAAAACATAAGTCGGAGAGCGTTGCAGCATAGTGACTTTTTCTGCTTTTTCCGCCATTGCTGGCACAATGGTTATCGCGGTAGCCCCACTGCCAATCACTACTACTTTTTTATCGGTGTAATCCAAAGCCTCTGGCCATTTTTGAGGGTGGATAAGCTGCCCCTTAAATTCATCCAAGCCAGGGAACTCGGGCATATAACCGGCCTTATAACTGTAATACCCACTACACATATAGAGAAAATTACAGGTGAAAATCTTTACTTTTTTATCGCTCCCAACTGCCGCTTCTACTGTCCAACAGCTATCATCACTAGACCAATCGGCCCGTTTCACCCAATGTTTGTAACGAATTTTTTTATCCACACCAAATTCTTTCGCCGCTTCATTGATGTATTTCAAAATAACATCGCCCGGAGCAATTGCCCTACGGTCATCCCAAGCCTTAAATGGAAAACCCAGGGTATACATATCCGAATCAGAGCGAACGCCTGGGTATCGAAAAAGGTCCCAGGTCCCACCTAGGTTTTCGCGGCCGTCTAGAATCGCCCAGCTTTTATTTGGGCAATTCTGACTGAGGCGTACCCCCGCATCTATTCCTGATAAACCCGCCCCTACCATTAATACATCAAAATGTTCGGTCATTATTCACTCCCTTGGTGAAGCTGTGGTGCCTTCAATATTTTATCCATAAAAGTATTGTTGGTTCAAAAAAATGGCTGTCGCTATGGGCGGTATTGCCTAGCAACAGCCATTCATAAACCTTTTTTACTCATTCTTAACTACTTTTAACTTCTTTCCAATATTAAGCAACTCGCCTTTCTCATAGAGTGTCTTTACCTCAGCGATTAAGTCGTAATCTTGGACATCCCAAGGGTGAAAGTCTCTTCGGAAGAACTCGACATAATGACGCCAAGGTTTAACAAACATGCCATTTTTGCCGAATAAAAACGGCATGCCATTTCGCCATGTGCTCCAACTGAATAGTTTGCCATCCTTAAACAATAGCGGTGCCATGCGAATCGGCAGTATCAACAACAATCCCAATGTTGCACCTACCATTGCAATCACTCGAGGCCAATAGCGCCCATCCACTTTCATATAAACATCATAGGCAACAGCTTTGTGCTCAATTTCTTCTGCTGCATGCCACTTAAAAAGCGGGGAAAAGTCTTCATGAGCCGGGTCGGAGAACAGCTCCGAGTCATTCAGCGATTGATGAGCCAATAGCGCAGTAAAATGCTCTAGCGCGAGCGTGGCCAATAACGAGCTCATTGGGAACTTCTCATTCGACCATTTGCCTAGGGTGTCAATTAGCTTATTTTCTCGCTCAAGGCTGGTATAGCCTTGCCGGGTAAGCACGTCAAGATGATCTTGGTGGCAACGGGAATGGTGTCCCTCTTGTATAGCAAAGTCAGTAATTTCCTGCTGTAACTTAGGGTCATCAATTTGGCCGCGAAAATGAGTAACACTGCGAACAAAAAAATCCTCTCCCGGAGGAAATGTGGTAAAAAAAGCGTTAAAAAAATGGGTTTTAAATGGGTCCTCGTCGAACCAAAACTTAGGGGACTGGTCTGTAATATTGAAATCTAGGGCTCTTGGCGTAATTTTATGTGCCGCAGGAGGCGCGCTGGTATTCAATGTTGCACTCATAGTTCCATCCTTGATTACGTAATTGCTTTGTTTATATGAAATTCCTTTTTAGAGCTTTCTTT
>JAHRVS010000232.1 GCA_019090565.1 Gammaproteobacteria bacterium | reverse complement strand
TGGGTTTCCAGCTTAATGGCTTCAGCAATTTCGGGGTCAAAATCAGCAATGGTCGTTGTGCGGCTAAACATGGCGCGAACCTCAGTCTTATCGGTCAAGGATGGGAAACCGCTCATTTTACCTCAGCCTAGGCGCTACGCCTAGCACAGTGGCGATTTAAGTCCATAGTTCGATGGGCGCGTCTTTTACCAGTGCTCGTAATATGTCAGTACGGGTGACGATACCTTCTACTTGGTGTGTGTCGTTGACCACTGGGAGGCAGCCTATATGTCGGTTGACCATCAGGTCAGCAAGTTCGCGAATGGGCGTCTGGGTAGAAACGCTGATAACGGGTGTTTTTATGACGGCCAAAACTCGTTCTGACTGAGGGTTTCGGGTGGCCTGAGGGTTGAACGCAGAGGTGCAATGTAAAACATCGGTATCGCTGATCACCCCCGTAAGCTGTTTTTCGGCGTTAACGATCGGGATATGGTGAAAAGTATTGTCTTGAAATGCATGCCACGCATCGCGTAGAAAAGACCGGTCGCTTAAGGTGAAAACCGGCGTAGACATGACTTGGCGAGCAAAAAGAATGGGTTGACGAAAGGTGTCTTCATTTGCCTCTTTATAGGTTGCCGCGCCAACGCCACCTTTGTGGTCGCGGGTCTTTTTTGCGACCTTTCGGGTACGAGCGGTGCGTTGGATTTTTCTGGCCTGCTGTGCATTGAGTAAGCGAGACAAGGACTCTTCTTGTCGGATTCCCTGATTGTAAATATAAAAAACCATGAGAGCTCCCGTGTTGATCTGAGGCTTTGGCTAACTTCGGTCGGATGATCCTGCCAACAACAACCTTATAAGGTGCAGCTTAACGGTGAGGGCGCTTTTGTCAACAAATTGGCGCAATGAAGAAAATAAGCGGTATTCCTTTATTGCGGGTATAATGCGCAGTTGCCGCATTCATTTCCGGTGCTTCTGTTTCATCTGGCTATATCCTAAACTATTCCTAACTACCTCGAGATAACACTGTGCCCACAACCAATAGCGCTACCATTCGACTTAATTCAAAAAGTGATCGCCGCATTAAAGCCGGTCACCTCTGGGTGTACAGCAACGAGGTGGACATCGCCGCAACGCCTCTTAAGGGGTTAGAGCCAGGTTCAATAGTGACTGTGGAAACCGCGACAGGCCAGCCTTTGGGCTTGGCTTACGTGAACCCTCAATCCTTGATCTGCTGTCGAATACTCACCAGGGATGTGCGCAAACCCATTAATCAAGGTTTTCTTGAGCACCGCCTAAGCAATGCCTTGGCCTTGCGTGAAAGTGTGTACAAACAACCTTACTACCGCCTTGTGTACGGTGACAGCGACGGCCTCTCGGGGCTTGTGATTGATCGTTTTGGCGAATATTTGGTGGTGCAATTGAATACCGCCGGGATGGATGCCTTGCGAGACGACCTGATTGCAGCGTTGAAAGTGGTGCTCAAGCCTAAGGCGATTCTGGTTCGCAATGACAGTCCGCTGCGAGAACTCGAAGGCCTGGACACCTCTGTTGAGGTGGCCTTTGGTGACTGGCCAGAGATGCTACACGTTGAAGAAAACGGGGTGACGTTTACCGTGGATGCAACCAGCGGCCAAAAAACAGGTTGGTTTTACGATCATAGGGAAAACCGTCGGGAATTGGTGCGTTGGGTGAAAGGCAAACGCGTACTGGATTTGTTCTCCTATGTGGGTGGCTGGGGTTTGCAATGCATGGCCGCTGGCGCTGAGTCTTTGGCTGCGGTGGATGCCTCATCGGCAGCACTGGATCAGTTGCAAAAAAATGCTGAAAGCCTGGGTTTTGCTGACAGCCTGACTTGCTACGAAGGCAATGCCTTTCAAGCACTTGAGAACTTGCTCGAGCAAGGGCAAAAATTTGATGTCATTATTAGTGACCCACCGGCATTTATAAAACGTAAAAAGGACCTTAACAAAGGGTCTGCAGCCTATAAAAAGCTCACGTCTTTGGCAATGCGCTTGTTAGAGCCAAATGGCTTATTAATGGCCGCATCGTGCTCAATGCACCTGCCTGAAGACACATTGATAGACCTGGTGCGGGGAGCGGGGCGGCACCTAGATCGTCACCCCCAGTTGATTTATCGTGGTGGCCAAGGGCCGGATCACCCCGTGCACCCAGCCATACCAGAAACCCGCTATCTTAAAGCCTGCTTGTTTAGAGTGTCTCCCTCTCTATAGGGTAGGGTGCCACTAGCCTGCTAGCGAAGAATACGCTTGCGGGTTGACGGCGTGCCTTTCCTGGGTGCGCCTGATGCCGCTGCTTGCTAATTAAATCCACCCCTGCTTATCTTTCCTTGCCTTGCCCCCTTTCCTGCCATTTATTCACGTAAACTGAGCCAAGCGCCTGCTAGCAGGCAGATGATATTTGCCGATTTGCTGGTATACTGCGAAAAATTTGTTTAGTGACTTAACGCAGAGCACAGCCTATGACAGAAAAAAACAATACCGGTGAGCAAAAACTTTGGGGCGGACGATTCACTGAATCCACAGACGCCTTTGTTGAAGAATTCACCGCGTCTGTCTCCTTTGATCAGCGCCTCTATCGGCAAGACATTCAGGGTTCTGTGGCCCACTGCCGCATGCTAGCGAAAGTGGGTGTGCTCACCGACGCAGAAAGTGATCAAATTCTTGAAGGCCTGTCAACGGTAGAAAAAGAAATTGCCGCTGGCGAATTTGAGTGGTCGGTTAGTCGCGAAGACGTGCACATGAACATCGAGGCGCGCCTCACCGACATCATTGGTACCGTAGGCAAAAAGTTACACACTGGGCGTTCTCGCAACGACCAAGTTGCTACCGATATTCGGCTTTTTTTACGAGCAGAAATAGATCGAATACTCAGTGAAATTGATCGCCTGCAGCAAGGCTTGTTGTCATTGGCTGAGCGTGAAGCGGGCACCATCATGCCGGGTTTTACCCACTTACAAGCAGCCCAGCCCGTGACATTCGGCCACCACATGCTTGCTTGGTTTGAAATGCTCTCTCGTGACCATGAGCGCTTAGTGGACTGTCGCAAGCGCGTAAACCGTAACCCTCTGGGTGCAGCGGCATTAGCAGGGACAACTTTCCCCATTGACCGCGCCTATACGGCTGAGCTACTGGGTTTTGAAGGTATTTGCGAAAACTCGCTCGATGCTGTCAGTGACCGCGACTTTGCCATAGAATTTACTGCCGCCGCCAGCTTACTGATGACCCACCTGTCACGCTTCTCCGAAGAGTTGGTATTGTGGTCGTCCTCGCAATTTAATTTTATTGATCTGCCTGATCGGTTTTGCACGGGCTCATCGATCATGCCGCAGAAAAAAAACCCCGATGTACCCGAATTGGTTCGCGGGAAAGTGGGCCGTGTTAATGGCCACCTTATCTCCCTCCTTACGCTGATGAAGTCCCAACCTTTGGCCTACAACAAAGATAACCAAGAAGACAAAGAGCCCTTGTTCGATACCGTGGACACCGTGCTAAATTCTTTACGCGCCTATGCCGACATGATGCCCGCTGTAGAAGTGAAAGAGTCGGTGATGCATGAAGCAGCATTACGGGGGTTCTCCACGGCCACCGATTTGGCTGATTACCTGGTTAAAAAAGGGCTGCCTTTTCGAGATGCCCATGAAGTGGTTGGGCAGGCAGTTAGCTATGCCTTGAATAAAAACTGTGATCTATCAGAGCTGAGCCTAAAAGAATTGCAGCAATTTTCTGAGCAGTACATCAGTGATAATGTTTTCGATGTATTGACCTTGGAGGGGTCCGTCCAGGCTCGCGACCACCTGGGTGGCACCGCGCCTAAGCAAGTGCTGGCAGCAGTGCAGCGCGGGCGACAATTACTGCAAGCAAGGAGCGGAAAATGATACGGATCGCGACGCGTCAAAGTGCGCTGGCACTGTGGCAGGCCAACTACGTCAAAACGCAATTGCAAGACCTGCACCATGGCTTAAAAGTAGAACTAGTAGGAATGACCACGCGTGGTGATAAAATTCTTGATGTGTCATTGGCAAAAGTGGGTGGCAAGGGCTTATTTGTTAAAGAGCTAGAAGAAGCCATGCTGCGAGATGAAGCCGACATCGCCGTGCACTCCATGAAAGATGTACCGATGGAACTTCCTCCTGGCTTAGAGCTTGGCGCTATCTGCGAACGTGGCGATCACCGTGATGCGTTTGTGTCGCCTGGCTTTGAAAGCCTCGACCAGCTTCCGCAGGGTGCCGTGGTAGGAACTTCCAGCTTGCGGCGCCAGTGCCAAATAAGTGCGTTACGGCCTGACCTAAAGATAAAAAGCTTGCGTGGTAATGTGAATACCCGACTTAAAAAGCTGGATGAAGGCTTGTTCGATGCCATTATTCTTGCCGGCGCTGGCTTGATTCGTCTTGAAATGGCCTCGCGGATACGCTCCTTTATTGATGAAACAATTAGCTTGCCGGCATGCGGGCAAGGCGCGGTGGGGATAGAATGCCGCAGCAATGATGACACCATTAAAGCGCTCATTGCCCCATTGAATCATGGCAACACGTCATTGACCGTACGCGCCGAAAGAGCCTTTAATAAGCACCTTGAAGGTGGTTGTCAGGTTCCTATTGGAGGGTTTGCCGAACTAAAGGGCGAACAACTGCGGATGAGGGGTTTAGTCGGCCAGCCCAATGGAAAGCTGATTATTTCAGATGACCAAATGGGCCCAGCATCAGAGCCAGAGAAACTGGGTGTGCAGGTGGCTGACGCTCTATTGGCACAAGGTGCGGATAAGATTCTGGCGGCGGTTTATAACACCTAAGTCGAAGCTTGGTTCGAAACTATTAATAAGAAACGAATAGAGTCATATTAAAGTGGGCGTGCGCCGTCTGAGCCTGAATTGCTTTAAAACGGTGTTCAAATGTGGGTATTCGCATTATGATTGCGCCTTTAGTTTTTAAATATAACCAGTAGAAAGAGAAGGCGAAGGGATTGCTAAACGGAGTTTCCGTCATTGTGACGCGCCCGCAGGCCCAGGCTGAAGCTCTGATAAAGGCTTTATCCGACCAAGGCGCAGCGGTGATAGCTGTTCCTGGCCTAGAAATCTTACCCAATGAAGAGAATGGTCTCGACACGACCTTTATGGATCTGGATCGGTTTCAACACGTTATTTTTACAAGCATTAATGCGGCACGTTTAGGGATGGAGCGCTTAGATTCCTTCTGGCCACAGTGGCCAATCGGCATTGACTGGTATGCCATCGGAGCGGGAACCGCTCGGGTAATGCGTGAATTTCAAATTCATGCGTTGGTGCCAGAGAAAACCAACAGTGAAGGCTTACTTGCTCTGCCTGGTTTGCAGCATTTGGCAGAACAAAAGGTACTGGTAGTGAAAGGTGAGGGGGGGCGTCCGTTATTGCCAGACACCCTCGCAAAGCGTGGGGCAACCTTAATGCAGGCAGATGTTTATCGGCGCAGGCAACCGAAGGTCAGCGCAAACAAACAGGCCCAAGTAGCCAAGGCAATGACCGCCAAACAGCCGCTGGTAATGTTGGTGAGCAGCCTAGAAAGCCTCGATAATTTAAAGTGCCTGCTCGCACCCAATTGGGCGGCGCTGCAGCAGCGACCCTTGTTGGTGGTGAGTGAGCGCATTGCACAGCATGCGCAAAAAATCGGATTTCAAAAAGTAAGTGTCTCGCCAAAGCCGGATGATACCTCCGTGATAAATGCTTTGGAGGCACTGCTAGAGCATCGCCAGGGGCGGCTTTGATAGTGCCTCAAAATAAAATTAAAAGATAAAAGCCAGCCAAAGAGTTCGGCATGACCAATAGGTGAAAAGCATGACAGAAGAAAATACAACGCAAGAAAAATCATCCAGTGGATCCGGTGTTGCGTTTCTCGCACTGCTTGTCGCATTCGCAGGCGTGGGCGCAGCAGGTTACCTTTGGACAAACCAGCAAAGCCTCCGCGCCGATTTCAAAGAACAGCTGTCTGATCAAGCTGTTCGTGTTGCTGACTATGGCAGCCAGATAAAATCGTTGAACCAGCAGGGTGAAGCATCCTTGGGTGAAGCGCAAAAATCTGCGGACAGCGCCTCAAAACTGGAAGCGCGCGTGACGGGCCTCGCTCACGAAGTATCCAGCATTACGGGCCTCAGTCGCGTTGATTGGCAGGTCGCCCATGCCGAGCATTTAATTCGCGCCGCTCACCAGCGCTTGGTATTGACTAGCGATACAGACGGGGCTCTTGCCCTGCTCGACGCAGCAGACAAGGTCGTGGGTGACATCAAGGAAATCGGAACTATTAATGTACGCAAGGCATTCGCAAAAAACCTTAACGACCTAAGTGTTGCGAGTCGGGTTGATATAGAAGGTATTTTTGTCAAACTGGATGCACTTCAAGAGCAAATCAGTCAATTAAGCGTGCCAGAGCTTAGCTTTGAAGCTAACAGCGCGAAATTGAAAGCGGCAGAAGAAGATGCGGGATTCAATGACAAGGTATCTACTACCGTAGCCAACCTATTCAGCGTGATCACCGAGCAGTATTCCATTCAGCAACTCGATGAGCCCGTTAAGCCTTTACTTTCCACTGACCAGCGTACGTACCTCCAGCAAAACTTGGGTTTATTGGTTGAGCAAGCGCAGCTCGCGGCGATTAAAGGTAACGCTACCATTTACCGTCGCCTTCTTTCTCAAGCTGAAGACTGGGTTCGTGCCCACTTTAACCTTGAAACCGCAGCGGCTCAGGCTACCTTGGTGACTTTTCAACAACTTGCTAACGTAGAGTTAAATCCCCAAGTTCCGGATGTCACTGAGTCAATGAGAGCCCTTAAGGTCTTTACTGAATTGTGGAACAAAGAAAAAGAAATCCGCCAAGCCAGCGTCGGCAAAGAGCTAATGGATGCCGGTCTTGTTGAAACTGCCGTTGCGAAAGACGCCCCGGCCGCTGAAGGTGCCTCTGTTGCGCAAGAGTCTGTAAGCACAGAGACTCAGGAGCAGGCCCAATGAAACTACTGGTAAAATTATTCATTGTCATTATTATTTTTGCGCTGCTGGGTGCAGTGGTTGGCGGCTTGGCAACGCAAAAAAGCTATGTGTTACTCGCAATTGGGAACACCGTTCTGGAAACCAGCCTGTGGTTTGCTGTGGCTGTTCTACTCACCTTCATCGTGGTTTTCGGCGGGAGTGGCTTGGCGTTGTTAAAGGGCGTGGGTACGGGCAAGCAGTTTCTCAATTGGCGTGAAAGCCGTCGCCGTGAAAGTGCTGTTGCTCAGACGCGAGAGGGTTTTTTACAACTTGCAGAAGGCAGCTGGAATAAAGCGGAATTAACTTTGAAAGCGTCTTTCAGAAACGACGAAAGCGCCTTACTCGGTTACCTTGGTGCGGCACGTGCGGCCAATGAAATGGGCAAAAATGACGAGCGAGACGTCTACCTAAAACGGGCAAAAGAACTTAATCCAGAAGCAGTGCTGGCCATCGATACTTCCCGTGCCAGCATGCAGCTAGACCGAGGTCAGTTTCCACAAGCAGTAGAAACACTTTCAAGTATTGGCGGCAAAGATGCTCAGCACCCCTTCGTGCTGTCACTCATGCAGCGCGCTTACACTGGCAGCAGCGACTGGCAGGCATTGCGCAAACTGATGCCCGCACTACGAAAGAACAAGGTAAGTGATGAAGATACCCTTAATCGCTTAGAAAAGAGCTGCTATATCGCACTGATCGAAGCTACCGCCGAAAAGCGTAAAAACGACGACGATGCAATGCCCTACGTGAATGACCTTCACCGCCTTGAAGAAGAGGCCCCGTCAGCTTTGCAAAACAGTGCAGCGGTGTTGTGCGCCCAAGCGCGCGCGCTGGTCACACTTGGTGAGCCAGACCGTGCGGCAAGCTTATTAAGCAAGAAAATGCCGGGTGTTTGGAGCGATGAAGCCGTAGCACTGTATGGAAAGATAGAGAGTAAAGAGCATGCTAAGCAATTGGTTCAAGCGGAAAATTGGTTAGCGGGTCGTGAAAATAATGAAATACTTCTATTAACCCTTGGACGTTTAGCACTAACGGGAGGCCTGCCTGAGCAAGCGAAAGACTACATGGAAAAAAGCTTGTCGGTGAGGGAGT
>JAHRVS010000231.1 GCA_019090565.1 Gammaproteobacteria bacterium | reverse complement strand
TATTGAGTTTGTTTTTTCTAAAAGATCAGGAGAAATAAATATGCCCAATTTATCGAATATTTTTCATTTAGGTATAAAAGAGCTGCGCAGTCTATATCGTGACCCAGTTTTATCGGTATTCATTCTTTTAGCTTTTACCGTTCTGATTTTTGTAGCGGGGAAAGGTGCTTCCTTAGAGCTGAATAACGCCCCCATTGCTATCGTGGATGAGGACCGTTCACCGTTATCGTTGCGCCTGATTAACTCTCTGTATCCGCCATATTTCAAAACACCGGAAGTTATTGATTTTGCGGGCATTGATCGAGTGCTGGATAAAGGCCGCTATACCTTTGTAATGGTTATCCCGGCTAATTTTCACCGTGATATTCTTGCTACCAGACAGCCTGAAATACAATTGAATGTGGATGCCACGCAAATGACCCAGGCATTTATCGGTGCCGGCTACATTCAGGCCATTCTTAACGGCGAAATTAATGAATACCTTCGGGGGTATCGCGCAAAAACAGCGCTTCCCGTTGAGCTGGCTCTGCGTGTGCGTTTTAACCCCACCTTAACCAGTGAGTGGTTCGGCGGGGTCATGGAGTTGATTAACATTATTACCATGCTATCGGTGATACTCACGGGTGCGGCACTTATTCGAGAGCGGGAGCACGGTACCCTCGAGCACCTACTGGTAATGCCACTTACGCCGGCAGAGATCATGTTCTCCAAGGTATGGGCCATGGCACTAGTGGTCCTGCTTGCCTCGATTTTGTCTTTATATTTTGTTATCAAAGGGCTGCTGGGTATGCCCATTGCCGGATCAGTGCCTTTGTTTATACTGGCTACTGCCTTAATGTTGTTTTCCACTACCTCGCTAGGTATCTTTCTTGGCACCGTTGCGCGCACCATGCCGCAACTGGGTTTGCTGATGTTACTGATTATCATGCCCATGCAAATGTTATCCGGTGGGGCCACGCCTTATGAAAGTATGCCGGAAGCGGTTCAGTATATTATGCTTGCCGCACCCACCACGCATTTTGTTAGAATCGCCCAAGCCATACTCTACCGAGGGGCAGGCTTTGAAACAGTCTGGCCTAACTTTCTGATAATTTTTGCACTGGGAGCCGTGTTTTTCTCTGCATCCCTCCTGGTATTTCGACGAAGTCTGGCCGCTGAAAGTTAAGAGTAATAAAATCGATACACTCGGCGTTGGCACCTGAGCCTATAAAATGGGTAAGGTAAACTATGCATGATCGTCAAGGCAGGCATTATGGCGCACTTGAAAACTTCGATTCAAACAATAAGCGCATTACTCCCAACATCTGCTCCCAACTAGCAGGCTATTGAAATACTGCTGATTTGACCATTTATGGCATCGCCTGATTTTACCTTGTATCTGGCTCAACGCAGCGAATTTTAATAAGCTGCTAGACGCTGTCGAACCCACCTTTAACCCCCCCTTGGTATAAAATAGCCTTATGTATCATTAGTATGCTGACAGAGTTTAATGAACCGGGATGATACGCTTTGACAAAAAGCCAGGTTAGCGTTTAAATGGAATTAGCTACTTTCTGGAGGCTACTTGTTATGATGATGCTGCACCCCGGTTTAAGCGATATTTATGCGTTAATTATTATTGCCGCAATCATGATGATGAACGTATGGGTGCTGGTTTCAGCCGCACCATCTTCAGCGCAAGAGTGGCGCTTATCTTTAAGTCAACTCCCAGTAGTTGGCCCGCTGTTCACTTATCTAATGAACCATACTTGGGTGCAGTTAAGTTTGAAGATGCTGGTTGCCGCGACCTTTCTGTTAATCATGGCCGCTGGGGTGTTTGGAACCCAAATAGCCTCAAAGAATGTTGCAACAGTATTAACGTGGAATATCTGGTGGACCTGCATTGTTTTTATTGTATTTTTTGTGGGAACGTCGTGGTGTGGTATTTGCCCTTGGGACACTTTTTCTAACCTCATCACGCGTCAGAAAATTTGGCTCAGATCCAAAAATCGTTTTCGCTTGAATATTACTGTGCCTAAAAAATTCAGAAATGTGTGGCTGGCCTTTGCATTTTTTCTATTTTTTACATGGCTAGAAATCGGTTTTGGCTTAACGGAGGACCCATTTAATACGGCGATGCTTTGCCTGTTTATATCAATTTTAGCGGTTGCTGGGATGTTGTTTTATGAAGACCGAGCATTTTGCCGCTATGCCTGCCCCGTAGGCCGGACTATCGGGTTTTACTCTCAGCTTTCTCCCGTTGAGTTGCGCGCCGTAGACTCGAATGTTTGCAAAGACTGTAAAAGCCTCGCTTGTTACCACGGCACAGATACGGTGCAAAATTGCACGTCAAACCTAGTAGTAGGAACAATGAAGGAGAGCACCTATTGCACCTCTTGTGGAAACTGTACAAAGAGTTGTCCTGAGCAGAATATTTCTTGGCGACTTCGACCTATAAGTTCCGAGGCCAAATTAGATGCTCGGCCTCATATGGATGAATCAATTTTTATAATTGGATTACTTTCAACCACGATGTTTCACGCATTCACAATGCTGCCTGTATGGGAGCCATTGCTTCTAGGCGTTCATGAGTTTTTTGGTAGTGTTCTGCCTATTATTTTTAGTTTTACGCTTATATTAATTGCATTTATTGCCACTCCCATTGCTATCTTTTGGGTTTTTGCCAAGCTGACTCAGATCGTATGGCAATACCAGGCAGAGCAGGATGCAAAAAAGTCGAATGCCATTCTCGTTAATACAAAACGGGACCTTTCAATAGCTAAACTATTTTCTGGTTTTGCGTTTACCGCGCTACCTCTTGCTTTTTTTTATCACCTTGCACACAACCTGAATCATTTAATGCGAGAAAATACGGATTTTATTGAGTTGCTGGGAAACCCTTTTGGTTTTTTTGCAAAGCCATTGAATATGACAGAAAAACATGAGCAGATGATGAGCTTGGTCATTCCCCAAGATGTGGTGGCTGTGGTTCAAACGGTGCTTATGGTCATCGGTTTCTGGATTACCATACAGGTGATTCGTTACCGTGGTTACAAGCTTTATCAGGCTACCGGTTT
>JAHRVS010000230.1 GCA_019090565.1 Gammaproteobacteria bacterium | reverse complement strand
CGTCGAGCATTTCTCTGGCTAAACGACAGGTGCGAACGGCTTCATCGGCGGTATAACAAAATGCCGTATTGGGTAAAATCGTGTATTTATCGGGAGGAAGCACCTCTAAAATATTTGGCTCATCAGGATTTTGACCGATGTTGCTGCGGCGCACCGCAACGGTCACAATCTCTGCACCACTGGCCGCCACGGCCTGTTGTGTTTCAGCCATGTCTCGATATTTGCCGGTCCCCACCAAAAGGCGAGACTGGTAAACTTTTCCATCTAAGGTAAAAGTGTCGCTCACGCTTTATTCCTCAATATTATTCCCCAGACTATTTAACCCCCACCAATAGCCTGCACAACCTCAACGCAATCACCTGCTTTGAGTCGTACCGCATGAAACTGGCTCCGGGGTACTATTTCACAATTTAATTCGATAGCAATCCGCTTATTCATCAGCTCAAGCTTTTCCACCAGTTGGTTGATAGAAAAATTGTCATCAACCTCCATGGCTTCACCATTCATCATTATCTGCATGTTTATTCCAAGGCATTGAGCCCAACAGGCTGTTAAAAAGCCGTCGCTAAGAAGAGCTGACTGAAGGCGTGCTCTTAAAAAAATGGAAAGCCATTAAACCCCAGCCCGCAATAAACGACAAGCCGCCCAGAGGTGTTACTGGCCCCAAGAAGCCCCACTTGAATAAACTTAAACCGTAAAGACTGCCACTAAATAAAATAATCCCCGCAATAAACAGCTTACCCGCCATATTTAACCAGCGTGCTTCAGAGTAGTGCAAAGTAGACAAGCCAATAACAAGAAGCCCGAGGCTATGGTAAAACTGGTAGGTCACGCCCGTGGTAAACGTTGCGATTGAAGCGGAAGATAAATGCGCTTTAAGCCCATGTGCGGCAAACGCACCAAGAACCACGGCCAAGCCGCAGCCAAGGGCACCCAGCACTAAGAAATATCGCATTGAACACTCTCTTTTTCATCGGACAAAAAAAACCGCCATTTAGGCGGTTTCTTCGACCCTCGGCAAAACAAACCAAGGGTATGCCTACATTTAGATGTCTATGCCGACCTTGAGCTTATTCATCGCGCTCTTTTCAAGCTGACGAATGCGCTCTGCGGACACGCCATATTTTTCAGCAAGCTCACACAAGGTGGCCTTTTTATCGCTTAACCAACGCTGCTGAAGAATATCTTGGCTACGCTCATCCAGTTCAGACATCGCGTTGCGCAACTGCGCATTGGCCGACGCGGTATGGCTTTCTTTTTCCAGCAACAACGCTGGGTCTACAGATTTATCCTCAAGGTAGTTGGCCGGCGCAAGCATCGCCTTGTCATCGTCCTGATCACCAGAGGCATCAAATGCCGCATCGTACGCACCGAGACGCCCTTCCATTTCCCGCACATCTTTCGGTGTCACGTTAAGATCTTTGGCAACGGACTTGATCTCTTCAGCCGTAAACTGGCGCAGCTCCGTTTTGGATTTTCGCAGGTTAAAGAATAACTTGCGCTGAGCTTTGGTAGTAGCCACTTTAACAATACGCCAATTGCGTAAAACAAATTCGTGAATTTCGGCTTTGATCCAATGCACAGCAAAGGACACCAATCGAACCCCTTTTTCAGGGTCAAAACGTTTCACTGCCTTCATCAGGCCAACATTACCTTCTTGAATCAGGTCACCCTGAGGCAAGCCGTAACCCGAATAACTTTTAGCAATATGTACCACGAAGCGCAGATGAGACATAACCATTTGGCGAGCTGCTTCGAGATCACCCTCATAAAAGAGTCGCTCAGCCAGTACGCGCTCTTCCTCAGCGCTTAGAATCGATATCGTGCTTACCGTGCGCATATAAGACTCTAGGTTTGCACCCGGCGCACCAATGTTGGCATAAGATAAACTTAGATTTGCACTCATTCGTTTTATTTTCTCCTCGCTTCGGTGCTCAAGTTTAGCACTCTTAACATTCGAGTGCTAACACCCCGAAAAGTTCCCCTTTTACTAGAGGGTTCATCTTGGCAATGCCCGCCGTAGGTGCGCGCTGGCCTCGATCCATGCTGCAACAACCCCTAGCAGACTACTAAAGACCAAGGCTTGCAAGAAGAGCATTACGGGCATGCTTCGCACTTGAAAACTGCTGTCATACAATGACGCCATATTTGCGATGGGGCCTTCTATCCACCACAGAAACGCCTCTACCAACGTGACAGCCAACAGCCCCCCAAATAAGCCATACCACAAGCCTAGGTATAAAAATGGCCTACGGATGTATGCGTGAGAGCCACCAACTAACAAGGTAATGTCGATCTCACTGCGTCGCTGAGCAATCAGCAGCTTCAAAGTGTTCATTACCACAAACAATACCACCAAAGTGAAAACCAGGGCCATTACCTGCGCGGACTGCACCCCCACCTGAAGCATCGCTTGCAGGCGCTTAACCCACTGCAGATCAAGCTGGGCAAAGGCGACCCCTGACAAGCTAGAAAGCTCGCCTCGCAGTGCATCCAGTGCCGCCGGATCTGCATTTCGCGCCTCCACAATAATCACCGCAGGTAAGGGGTTCTCCCCCAACAGCTCAAGGGAGACCGCTATGCCTGAGCTGCTCTCAAACTCTTGTAGTGACTGCGCTTTTGAAAGATAGCGTAACTTGCGAACATCATCACGTGCCGCAAGCGCTTTAGACAAGGCCAAGCCCTCCGGTTCGCTCAGCCCTTCGCTGAGGAACAGGGAAACCGTCGACTGGCCCTGCCAGCTACCCACTAGATCCCGGCCGTTTTCCAGCACCACAATCAAGGCCAAAGGAAGCGTAAGGGACAGACCAATTAAAAGAATCGTCATTAAACTGCCAAAAGGCTTCAGCCAAAGCTGGTCGATGCTTTCCCCAGCCGTCTGCCTGTGCTCTCTCAGGTAGTGTTTAAACCCACCTGGGCTAACGGTATTTTTTGTCGAAGAAGAATTAGGCATCACCACCACTCAACAAACAACCACGGTCCAACGATAACAAGCGGTGTTGATAACGAGCCACCAGTGCTAAGTCATGACTAGCGATCAGTACACACGCACCCATTTGACTGAACTGTTCAAATAAGTCCATGATTTCTCCTGACAAGGCTGGGTCAAGGTTTCCAGTGGGCTCGTCAGCAAGTATAACGCTAGGCCGATTCACCACGGCCCTCGCCACACCGACCCGCTGCCGCTCACCGGCTGAAAGCATACCTGGCATGGCCCGCTCTTTGCCAAGCAAACCCACCTTATCCAGCGCCGCACGAACGCGCCGCCCCATGTCTCGATGGCTAAAGCCCGAGACCCTGAGCGGCAACGCCACGTTATCAAAAACCGTTCGGTCTGCCAGTAACTGGTGATCCTGAAATACCACCCCTAGGCTGCGTCGATATTGCGGTAATTTTCGTCCCGACAAACTCTTTAAGTCATGCCCATTGACGACCACCTTGCCTTTACTGGGGTGTTCAGTGGGCATGATCATCCGTAGCAGCGTGCTTTTCCCTGCGCCGGAATGCCCAATCAAAAAGGTGAGACCACCCCTCTCAAGTTCAAAACTGATATCCCGTAAGGCATCCTGGCCTCGCCCGTAATGCTTACTCACGTGGTCAAATTCAATCACCTATCAATCACCTGCTGCATGCATTAATCTGACTCACTGAACAAGGCATCCACAAACTCTCTCGCCTCAAAGGGCCGCATATCATCAACTTGCTCGCCCACACCAATAAAGCGAATCGGAATTTTAAACTGATTTGCTAAAGCAAAGATAATCCCTCCCTTGGCCGTGCCGTCGAGCTTGGTCAAGGTAATACCTGTCACCCCTGTGGTTTCATCAAAGCTCTTTACCTGGTTCAAGGCGTTTTGCCCGGTTCCGGCGTCAATGACCAACATAACCTCATGAGGCGCCTCTTGGTCAAGCTTCGCCATCACTCGCGTCACTTTAGAAAGCTCATCCATAAGATTTGTTTTCGTATGCAAGCGACCCGCCGTATCAGCAATCAATACATCAACGCCACGGGCTTTTGCCGCCTGCAGGGCATCGAAAATAACCGATGCACTGTCTGACCCTGTGCTCTGAGCAACAACCGCCACATCATTGCGTTCGCCCCATACTTGAAGCTGCTCCACGGCAGCAGCTCTAAACGTATCCCCTGCTGCAAGCATCACTGACTTCCCTTCCGCCTTGAACCGCTTGGCCAGCTTGCCGATGGTCGTGGTTTTCCCCACGCCATTTACGCCCACCATTAAAATCACATAAGGGGATTTGCTTTCATCAATTTCAAGAGGAACCTCAACGGGCGCCAACAAGCCATACAGCTCCTCTTGCAAGGCTTTGTATAGGGCTCTGGAGCTAGTAAGCTCTCGACGCCCCACCTTCTGGCCAAGAGTGTCGATAATGGTTCGGGTTGCATCCACCCCCACATCGGCCATGACCAACAACATTTCAATTTCCTCCATGACCTCGTCATCAATCTCTTTCTCTCCAAGAAGTAGATTGCCAAGTCCTGTGGCGAAACCAGAGCGGGTTTTACCCAAGCCCTTCTTTATCCGCTGAAAAAAACCTTTTTTGCTTTCACTCTCCGCAGCACCTTGGCTCTTATCCTCAGCGGACTCTTTTTCAGTTAAGGCCACTGCGCCGCTGGGCAAAGGCTCAGGCGTTTCAATGCCCAGCTCGTTGATCTCCTGCTCTGTGATTTGCTCAGGCGCAACCGTGCCGCCAGCGCTTTCAGGGGTATTGCCCGCGCCCTGTTTTTTCTTGCTCTTGCCAAAACCAAACATTGTCTAATCTTTCTCCTCGTCACTCACAACTTCAAGCTTCTAATTCTATCCTAAACCCTGATTACATTCAGGACTTGAATCCGCCAACCAAGGAAATTCATTGTCCATGCTTAACAATATACTCAGCGATGAGTTTTTTCGCTAGAATATCTACGACTTTGCATAAATTGCCGCCTGTTTCAGTCCAAGATTCAATCCACGACAGTGCCGCGTTAACTTCCTCTCATAAAGGTCTCAATATTGTCCAGGCAGAAATCCGCATCAAAGCCTCAGTCGAAATCAAAGCCATCGTCTTTACGGGTTATTGGTGGCAAGTGGCGAGGTAGAAAAATCCCCTTTGTCGAAGTGGAGGGCTTGCGCCCAACATCTGACCGAGTGCGAGAAACACTGTTTAACTGGCTGTCGCCATCCATTACCGATGCACAGGTTTTGGATCTCTTCGCTGGCAGCGGCGCATTGAGCTTTGAAGCATTGTCTCGCGGAGCCGCAGCGGCCACGCTGGTGGACGTGTCTAGCATTGCATGCAAGCAGCTCAAGGCAGCCAAACAAGCACTGCAAGCAGACCACTGCCATATCATTAACAGCAACGCAGAAACCTGGTTAAAACAAGGGCTCTCACTTCCAGAGTATGACCTGGTTTTTCTGGACCCACCCTTCGCCAACGACGGTCTTCCAGACTTACTTGTTCAGCTTGAACAAAGCGGCTGCCTGAAAGAAAGCAGCCTCATTTATATCGAGACCGGCAGCGCATTGGCACAAGATACTCTCCCAGCAATGTGGATGCCTCATCGACATAAAAAAGCCGGGCAGGTTTTCTATTATCTATTTAAACGAGCCGTAAATGAAAATGGTGACTAAACGGCAACACACATGTTCCTGCAAAGTATTTGAGCCGCAAAGCACTTATCCGTTATCATCCCGATAGCCCTTAATTCCGATCAACGCTACTTTAGGAAAGCAATATGGCAACCCGCATCCTCTACCCCGGCACATTTGACCCATTTACCAACGGCCACCTAGATTTAGTTGAACGCGCGTCAAGGGTGTTTGATGAGGTTATTATTGCCATTGCAGCAAGCTCCCGCAAAAACCCGGTTTTCACTTTGGAACAACGCGTTAGCCTTGCAAGCGGTGTGCTTGAACACTTAGATAACGTCGAGATTTGCGGTTTCGATAAGCTACTGGCTCACTTTGCTGAAGAGAAAAAAGCAAACGTTCTCTTAAGGGGCATTCGCGCCGTATCAGATTTTGAATATGAATTTCAACTTGCCAACATGAATCGGCAGCTCGCCCCAGATGTCGAGTCTGTGTTTCTGACCCCCGCTGATCACTTGTCCTACATCTCATCAAGCCTGGTAAAAGAGATCGCTTCTCTCGGTGGAGATATTAGCAAGTTCGTGCCCCCTCTTGTTCACGAGGCATTGACGGAGCGCTTTAAGGAATAAAACCTCACACAGAAAAAAGACGCTTCATAAGCGCCTTTTTTCTGTGTCACAAGAGCAAAGCCCTTGCTTTTTATTTTCCGGTGTTTCGGGTAGTGCAACCTAAGCAGCGAAAGAATGTCATTTTAAAGGGCGTCACCACAAGCTCTTTCCCCGCCTCCTTTACGTTACCTCCTAATACTGATACGGGCAGCGTCACCACAAAAAGCGCAGCACCGATAACCGTACCCACTAATACAAACGGCCGTGTAATGGCATCTCCCACCATATGAGAAGCCGTAGGGCGTTCTTCGGTAGAGTTGGCAAACGTTGTCGCTGGAAAAACAGAAAAAACCACCAACGATGCGGATACAAGATAAGCAGCAAATTTCTTTTTTAGACCGAGCATGAAAAACTCCTGAGCAATGATTCAAAAGACTAGTAAACGTAATACTAGACCCTAATGCCACACTTCGCTGACTTACGAAGGCGCGAAGGGGTAAAATCGTCACATTGCGCTTTATTTCGACTTATCTTTGACACTGGCCACAGAAAACCGTTGCCCGCTGGGAAAGCCGAATCTCCGTCAGAGCATCACCACAAACCACGCAGGGCTTGCCTCCCCGACCATAAACCTGGAGCGACTGTTTAAAATAACCTGGTTTTCCGTCACTCCCAAGGAAGTCTTTTAAAGTGGTGCCGCCTTGAGCAATGGCTTCTCTCAATACCTCTTTCACTGCCTGAGCAAGGCCTTCGTACCGCACCAAACTCACCTGACCAGCAAACCTCGTCGGCCGAATTCCTGAGCGAAAAAGAGCTTCGTTGGCATAGATATTCCCAACCCCCACCACGACATGGCTATCCATCAAGTAGGTTTTAACCGCTACTTTTTTAGCGTGGGCGCGCTGATGCAGATAGTGGCCACTAAACGCATCGGTTAGGGGTTCTGGCCCGAGGCTTTTGAGCAGTTTGTGCTGCAGGGGGTCTCCCTCTGCCCACAGCACGGCCCCAAACCGCCGAGGGTCATTAAAACGAAGAATATTCCCACTAACCAAACCAAAATCAACATGGTCATGTTTTGCCACCTCGCAATCATGCGTCACCACCCTTAGGTTGCCCGACATGCCCAAGTGGATCAGCAAGGTACCATGATCAAAGCCAAACAAAAGGTATTTGCCTCGGCGGCTTATCGATCGCACCACTTCACCCTGAAGAAGCACTGGCAAACACGAAGGGATAGGCCAGCGCAAACGCGGCTGCCTGATCGTGACTGTGCAAATGACTTGATCCACAACATGAGGCATGACACCTCGACGAGACGTCTCAACCTCTGGTAATTCTGGCATTGCAGGCGCTCTTGAATAAGACGGTCATTGGCGAATGGGGGCATCAACTTTCAACAATAAGGCAATGCTGTAACGTTGTAGCAGGTTATTGGAATTCACTGAGTTGAACTAGGTGAAAGGAAAAATTACGCGAAGAATAGAAGTTTACACGCAGTAATCACATTTTAACGCCACAGAGGCCGAGTCAGTATGATTTCAGCGGCCTGCTGGCGGGCAAAACTCACGAATAGGCGCTAGCCATGTGCACACAGTACTTAACGGGAATTTTTTGAGCAACAATATGAGGACTTAAAATGCTGAATCAAATTAAGCGTAAAAAAAAACCCGCTAAAAGCGGGTTTTTTTTTACTTAATCTTGGCTTCTTTATAAGCAACATGCTTTCGGACAACCGGATCAAATTTTTTGATTTCCATTTTTTCCGGCATCGTACGCTTGTTTTTAGTCGTCGTATAAAAGTGCCCTGTTCCTGCAGAGGACACGAGCCTTATTTTATCTCTCATGATCGTTTCACCTTAGTTCTTAACGCTGTTCTTAATGCGTAATAGGAGTTTTAACGCCGCTGAAATCGCCACGGCGAAACCGTTTAAACTTTTTGACCTTCAGCGCGCATTTTAGCCAGCACTTTATCAATGCCGAGCTTATCAATGATGCGCATTCCTTTAGCCGAGGTCCTTAGTCGAACAAAACGGTTCTCACTAGCAACCCAAAAACGATGGTAATGAAGGTTTGGCTCAAAGCGACGACGAGTTCTGTTTTTCGCGTGCGAAACATTATTTCCCGTCACTGGGCGCTTTCCTG
>JAHRVS010000229.1 GCA_019090565.1 Gammaproteobacteria bacterium | reverse complement strand
CCTTCTATTTTCTGAAGGCCATTGTTAATAAGCCAGCTGCAGGCTGCGCACTGCATGCCACTAATTGCCAGCACTGTCTGGCGATGATGGTTTTGATTGAGGTGGCTGAAAGCATCTTGGTTTTCATCGTTATTAAAAAAGGAACATTCCGCTTTCGACAAGGCTTCGATGTTTGAAACTGTGGGAGAGTCACTTGTTCGTTCGCGATAATATTGTGATAGGCCGCTTTCGAGGATGCTTTTGGCCGCAAATAGACAGCCAGAACAGCAGAAGTGACGTTTTTGTTTGAAGATATTCAGGGTTTGGTATTGCCCACTTGGGATAGGAAGGCCACAGTGAAAGCAGGTGTTCTCAGTGGCTGTTGGTATCGTAATAGGCACTAACTAGAGACTCTCTATAAGTAGCGGCTGACGAAGAGGGAACAGTGAGGTCTTTTTCAGACGCCAAAACAGCGTTGAACCACCGTTGTTATCCACTGCAGAACTAGTTAAAAAAGGGGAGTTAGAAAGATTAATATGGTGCTTCCCCTTGAGTGCTTTCTGAAGGTTTCCGTGATAACGATGTGGTTGCGTATTGACGAGAGGGATTCGTTGATCCCGTTCCGGGATTGTGGGATGAATAAATTCGACATAAAGTTTTTGCGGGTAGTTAAAGCTTTGGTTTTTTGACGAAAGAGTGAGTAGAACATCACCTGTAATATCGTCAATGGTAAGCTTGGCTTTTACGCCTAGCTGAAATGCCACTTTATCTAGTTCAACCCTACGATTAATGGCTTTTCCTTCTTTATACCAGTCGTCTTTAACCAGAGGGTCCTGATTTTTAATGGCAATATACAGCGTTGTAAGGCCTGCGATGACGGCGCTAGCAGGCAGCGAAATTATTAACCATGGCCAGAGTTGTTTGTACCAGGGTTTGGAGTCAATGACGGGTACGGGCATTAGAAATTCCTATTAGTTTTGTTCTACCCAAAGTGGCCCTATAAACCGGCTAATTTGTTTAACGTTTAACTTGTTGTCGCGTTCGGAGGTAATATGGAAATGTAATACTTGATTGATGATGGTGAGGTTGTTTGGGTCGGCTTCAAGGCCAATGGGAATACTGCGAACTTCACCTGCCTCAATCAGGACTGATTCTGGCCCGCGATAGTGCAGTTTGTTGATAGCGCTCACTGAAATGCGATAAATCTCTGCCCGCTGAGATTTATTCATGATTTTGAGTATATAGCTGTTTTCCACTAGACCCATGGAGGTATTGCGGTACAAAGCACTACGGTCTCTGGATACAGTTAGCTCAACGGGGAGTCGAGTAAATAGCAGTGTTAAGGTGGTAATGCCTACAATTCCGAGAAGAATTGTTACGATTATAATTTGAGGGCGCAATAAGCCCAAAGCAGGTCGTTTGTATGAGGCGCTTTCAGTTGTGTAGCGAACGAGCCCCTTTTCATAACCCATTTTATCCATGACTTTGTCGCAGGCATCGACACAAGCTGCGCAGGCAATGCATTCGTATTGAAGGCCATTCCTAATATCAATACCTGTGGGGCAAACGTGCACACATTGCATGCAGTCAATGCAATCCCCTAAGCCCTTTTTCTTATAGTCCGAATTTTTTTTACGCGAACCCCGAGCTTCACCCCTCGCGGCATCGTAGGAAACAATTAACGTATCTGCATCGAACATAATGCTTTGGATTCTTGCGTAGGGGCAGCCATGCAGACAAATCTGCTCTCGCATCCAACCGGCATTGATGTAGGTGGCAATGGTGAAAAATGCCAACCAATATGTCTGCCAAGTATTGAGTTCGAAACTTATTAGTTTATCGAAAAACTGCTGGGCTGGGGTGAAGTACAAGAGAAACCCTAGGGCGGTTACTAATGAAACTGATAGCCATAAAGTGTGAGTAAAAAACCGCTTTCGAATTTTACTGAGTGTCCAGGGGGTGTTCGCTAACTTCATACGCTGATGACGACTACCTTCAACAAAGGTTTCTATTGAGATAAAAATTTTAGTCCACACTGTTTGTGGACAGGTGTAACCGCACCATACTCGGCCAGCATAGGTAGTGATGAGGAAAAGTCCAAATGCTGCTGATATAGCAAAAAGGGAAAGAAGAAAAAGATCTTGGGGCCAGAAAGTGTAATTAAACACATAAAATTTTCTGTCTGGCAGGTCAATCAAAATTGCCTGACGGCCATTCCACTGAAGCCAAGGCGTTAAAAAATACCCAGCTAAAAATGCATAGAGGCCTAAAGTACGCACCTTGGAAAAAAAACCAGTGACGGCTTTTGGATATATCCCCGTTGGATTGAGAGCCGAGGATGCCCTTGGTTGATGAGAGGAGTTATCTTGTATAACGGGGATTTTGCCTGGCATAGTTTTCTATATTTTTCCGCTATTCAAAAATCGATATAGATTAATTACTAGTGATTAAGGTCTGGTTGCTCTGCCTGTCGCTATGTTTTGGTTTGATGTCCCTTATAAAGAGGCTCTCTAAAAATGCTCTTTCTACTCGAAAGTTGTGTTAGCTTCGCACTCGAGCTCCCGTGTATGCGCTGAGGCTCGACCTGCGGGGCTTCCTTGCTTTCACATAAAAGTTGCTATTTTTAGAGACGCCCTGAAAAAGCTTGTATTTAATCCTGTTGAATTAAGACTGTTAATCACAGAGGTTTTTTGGCGAAACTATAGATGTAAGCGGCCAAAATATGCACTTTCTCTTCGCCTAATAACTCCTTGTGAGCCGGCATGCTTCCAGACCGACCCTTGGCAATAGTATTTTCAATGATTTTTTGGGAGCCACCATATAACCATACCCCATCAGTGAGATCTGGTGCGCCGATAAACTGATTTCCCTTGGCATCTGTACCGTGGCAGCTTGTGCAAAATACTTTGAACGTTTTCTTTCCGTTTTCTGCTGCATGGGTGTCGGTTTGGTAACCGTTCAAGCTGCGTACGTAGTGGGCTAACTCTGTAACGGTTTGCTTGTCACCTAATGCTTCGCCCAGCGCTGGCATGAATCCCGATCGCCCCGTCATGATGCTTTGTTTGATACGGGCCGGGGTGGAGCCATAGAGCCAATCCTGGTCGGTTAAGTTAGGGTATCCTCGCGCACCTCTAGCATCGGATCCATGACAAACCGTACAGTTGTTAGCAAAAAGGCGCTGTCCCATTTTGAGTGCCTCTTGGTTGTCTGCGAGTTCATTAATTGGCGTTGCAGCCATTTTTTCATAGATGGGGCCGTAGGTGTCGTCTGCCTTTTGCATCTCTGTTTCCCATTGCCCTGTTGAGGTCCATCCTAAAAGGCCAGGATAACTTCCCAATCCAGGGTAGAGAGCCAAGTAGGCGAGGCTGTAGACAATGGTTATCCAGAACATAATATGCCACCATTTTGGCAGGGGGTTGTTAAGCTCTTCAATACCATCAAAGGAATGCCCCATTGATTCCCCTTTTTTAATATCTCCTGTGTCAATGCGATGAACGAAGTAGAGTAAAGCGGCAGTTCCAAAAGTAACGCCCAGAACAATTAAAATAATATACCAGCTCCAAAAACTAGTCATACTAGGGTGCCTCTCTTTCATAGCCTGTTTTTTTAGGCTCTTCCGATTCATTGAGAAGTTCATCATCATCAAAAGGAAGCTGCGCTGCCGCATCAAATTCGTTTTTTCTGCTCGGGCTATAAGCCCATATGCAAATAGCGATAAACGCTGCAAAAGCTAGAACAGTGCCAATGCTGTGTAACATAAAGTGCTTACCTTTTATTTTTCATGACGGTGCCGAGTTGCTGTAAATAAGCAATTACTGCATCCATTTCAGATTTAGACTGCAACTGCTTTTTCGCATTTGATATGTCTTTATCGGTATAGGGAACGCCGAGTAGGCGTAGTGCTGTCATCTTTGTAGCGGGGTCTGCAGCATCTAGTGTTGCCGTATTTAGCCAAGGGTAGGAGGGCATAATCGATTCTGGCACAACGTCTCTCGGGTTATTTAAATGCACACGGTGCCAGTCATCGCTATAGCGCTCTCCTACGCGAGCCAAATCGGGACCAGTCCGCTTGGATCCCCATAAAAAAGGGTGCTCCCACACTGACTCACCTGCGACGGAGTAGGTCCCATAGCGTTCTGTTTCAGCTCTGAACGGACGAATCATTTGTGAGTGGCAGGTGTTGCACCCTTCTCGAATGTATATATCTCGGCCTTCTAATTCTAGAGCGGTATAGGGTGTTAACCCATCTACAGGCTCAGTGGTTTGTTTTTGAAAAAAGAGGGGAACGATTTCCGCGAGGCCACCAAAACTGATCGCTACGACAATGAGAACCGACAGTAAACCAATATTTTTTTCAACTGCTTCATGCCACATCGTTAGATCTCCTTATATCGCAGAGGATTGCGCTGAAGGGAATTGGTCGCTGGGTGTGCGAATTGTTTTCCATGCATTGTATGCCAATAAAAACATGCCAAGAAAAAACAACCCACCCCCGATAGCTCGAACAATGTAGTAAGGGTGTGAAGCAGCGATAGACTCGATAAAGCTGTATGTGAGCGTGCCATCGTTATTGACTGCTTGCCACATAAGGCCTTGCATTACGCCAGAAATCCACATCGATACAATATAGAGAATGGTGCCTATGGTGGACATCCAGAAATGCACATTAATAAGTTTAATCGAGTACATCTGAGGTTTGTTGAACGCCCTGGGTATGAGTATATAAAGGGAGCCGATTGAAATCATCGCTACCCAGCCAAGCGCTCCGGAATGCACGTGTCCAATTGTCCAGTCTGTGTAATGAGACAGCGCATTGACGGTTTTAATGGCCATCATCGGACCTTCGAAGGTAGACATTCCATAAAAAGAGATAGCAACAATTAAAAACCTGAGAATCGGATCAGTGCGTAATTTCTCCCATGCGCCAGAAAGCGTCATTATGCCATTTATCATCCCGCCCCAAGAGGGAGCGAGCAGTACCAACGAGAAAACCATCCCGACTGACTGAGTCCAATCAGGTAGCGCTGTATAGTGAAGGTGATGAGGCCCAGCCCAAATGTAGATGGCAATCAGGGCCCAGAAGTGAATGATAGATAGGCGGTATGAGTATACGGGTTTGCCTGTTTGTATAGGCACAAAGTAATACATCATGCCAAGAAATCCGGCGGTGAGGAAAAATCCAACTGCATTGTGTCCATACCACCACTGAATCATCGCATCCATCGCGCCGGCGTAAGCAGAGTATGATTTCGTCATACTGATAGGAACAGCCATGCTATTCACAATGTGCAGTACCGCGACGGTAATAATGAATGCGGCAAAAAACCAATTTGCAACATAGATGTGCGAGGTGGTGCGCCGGGCAATAGTGGTTAAAAAAACGACTGCGTAAGCGACCCAAACGACAGCAATGAGAATATCTATGGGCCACTCCAGTTCGGCGTACTCTTTACCAGAAGTGAACCCCAATGGCAGTGAAATAGCGGCGAGTACGATGACACACTGCCAGCCCCAGAATACGAATGACGCAAGCGCAGGAAAGGCTAAGGTGGTTCGGCAGGTTCTTTGTACGACGTAAAAAGAAGTGGCCATTAATGCGCAGCCCCCAAATGCGAAGATAACGGCATTGGTATGAAGCGGGCGAAGGCGCCCAAAGCTTGTCCAAGGTAGGTCTAAGTTAAATGCTGGCCACGCAAGCTGTAAAGCAAGGATGACCCCCACCAGCATACCAACAATACCCCAAACGATTGTCATAACTGTAAATTGGCGCACCACCCCAAGGTTGTACTCAGGCTGAGAAAGTGCTG
>JAHRVS010000228.1 GCA_019090565.1 Gammaproteobacteria bacterium | reverse complement strand
GTTCAAACTGCTGATCAAAGGAAAATCCTTCGCTCTTATTGACCATCCCAATGACTTGTACCTGCGAACCAAGACGCTCTTTTATTAGACGTGCTGCAGGAGAGTGGTCTCGGTGTGTGTGGGTCACCAAAATCCAACGAATACTGTCACCAAGCTCATCGAGCAATACGTCAGTGTGCGCCACCAATTCAGGGCCTGGGTCGATAATGGCAAGCTCCGATTGCCCAACAATATAAGTGTTGGTGCCCGGCCCCGTAAAAGGACCTGGATTAGGTGCTAGCAGGCGTCGAACCAGGGGGGAGAGTTGCACAATCTGGCCGGAAATAAGAGCCGCCATGAGATGTTTCCAGTGGTTTAGATTGCCGCCCAATTTAC
Source organism: Gammaproteobacteria bacterium (assembly GCA_019090565.1). Lineage (GTDB taxonomy): Bacteria > Pseudomonadota > Gammaproteobacteria > Pseudomonadales > UBA3067 > UBA3067. The sequence continues at coordinate 3,106 of JAHRVS010000228.1, read as the reverse complement.
CACAAAGCAATGGATTTGGACAACTTACCACGATATCTATCAGCCATAGTTTCAGGTGTAAGAATCAAGCACTCAAGTGGCTTTTTTGGCGTCCCGACGTTCTACATAGGTAATCGCATCTTGGCAAGCTTGGGCGATTTTTTCGCGCATTTCGTTTGTTTCTTGGGGGGAAAGATAAAACGTCATATCGACATCGTAACGAATATACCTAGGTGGCAGGTGATTCAATGCGACACATGCCACATCAGCCATTCGATCAGAGCCGAAATCCGTACCCAGCTCTTGAACCAGGTATTCCAACACCTGTCTCTCGTAATAGTTATGTACCGATTCAAATTCCATAACAGGTTTCTTTAAGTTTGCTTACTAGAAAAACACATGTCTTCTGCTTAATTAAATGAAAGCCATCTCGATCTCAGCTAACAAACACCCTGTTAACGTCTCGATTACTGACAGCTTACATTTCTAAGAATATCTAAAGCTCAAACACAGTTGCTCACTCCAGTGTAGCAGAGAGTTACCTTGCGCAACAAAACAACCCCAATTATCAAGCACCAAAAAGCAATATATTTACCACTCCATCTACACTTAACAGTGGACATAGGTCGCAAAGAATTATCAGCGCCCCGCTCCCGCCACTGTGACGTAAGGCATTAATATCTCTAAAAAGTATATGTTGTGCTAGGATTATTTAACATTGAAATTTATAGGGTTTGCTAGAGTTAAAAGCTGGGCTTGTTATACGACACGTTAAACAATCCTCCAGAGCTTGACGCCCGCAAAGGATACTCAGTAATGACGAAAACATGTTCTAAATCATTTCACGGCATACTTCTATGCTGCACCATTGCCTTATCAAGCAACGCAATGGCCGAAACCGAGGCGTTTACGCGGGCAGTAAAAGTCTTCAAAAAAGGCTATGCAGATTGCACCGAAGCGCAACGAATCCGTTCCCAGGACATAAACCAAGCCAGTGAGAAATTCGCAAGCTATCTCGAATTAAAAGAAAAATCAGCCAAAATCGACCCCCGTATACTAACAACAAATCTACATAATATTTCTAGAGAAATTGAATTTTGCCAAAAGGCAGAGCAGGATATTCTACGTTCAAAGGCGTTCCCAATCATGGAATCCGCTTTAGAATCATGTAAAACAAGCAAATCACAACTCGCAAAATCAGACTATTTCAAAGCAACGAGTGCTTATAGAAAATACGAAGAGCTCTACCAGCAGGCCATCACCATTACACCCTCTATCGTGAGGGTCAGCTCCGTTAAACTCAAGGTAAACCGTTGCGACAAACTCAAGAGCAAGATCGATACTGCAGACGCCCAGCTAAAAAAGGCCACGACTTCTTTTGAGGCAGAACACAAGGCAGTAACGCGTTTGCTCGCTACATGCAACGCTGAAAAGAAGTTGATTTCTGGTAATAACGTTTCAAAAATCGATACAAGAAAAGCTAAAAGTATTCTCAAAAGCTCAAAGTTAGCGATCAAGAAAATAACCAAACAACGCAACCAGCCTACTCAAAGAAAGCTATTTTCATCACACCGCACTAATCAGCAGGTTGCTAATAAAATAACCTCTATCAACAAGTGCCACGCTCTTCTTACAGCGACTATTTCTACCTTGGAGATCAACAGCAGGAAGAACGAGGCAGTTCGCAAACAGCTAGCCATAGAAAAGCTAGAAAAAGAAAAACTTTCAGCCGAAAGGCGAAAGCTGGCCTTAGAAAAACAGCGGCTTGCCTTAGAAAAACAGCAAGAAGCTGAACAGCTTGAACGAAAGAAGAGCGAAACAGAGGCTGCAGCACTTGCGGAAAAAAACCGGATTCTCGAGCTCAATGCGCAAGCACAGCAGCGTGCAGATAATAAGGCAGCGCTTAAGAAAGAAAAGAAATTAGCGGCTGATGAAGCACGCAAGAAAAAGAAGGCGCAATTAAAAAAGAATAGGCAGTCTAAGGATTGGTCAACAAATTTAGGTAATGAAAACACCGAGAATTCGAAGCGCTCTACAAACAAAAACTCCGGCTGGCAAGGTCTTACCAAGTAGCGCTCACACTATAGAAAACAAAACGGTACTGTATACCGGTTTTACTGGAGCCCTAACCGATAAAAGCCAGCTATCGCGTGAAAAGTACATTTTAAACGATGTCCTACTGCTCACTGGCTATTTCTGAGGCTCCACAATGACTTTAAATGGCGGCAATGATTCGATTATCTTGCGGCCGTAGCCCTTGCTCACAATTCGCCGGTCTAACAGCGCCACCGTCCCCCTATCATTTTCATTTCGCAATAAGCGCCCGCAAGCTTGCACCAGCTTCATGCTCGCATCAGGAACAGATACCTCAAAAAATGGGTTTCGGCTGGATTTCTCTAACCATTCGTAAAGGGCTTCGGAAGCAGGGTCTGAAGGTACGGCAAAGGGAATGCGAGCAATGATCACGTGGGTCAAGTACTCACCAGGCAAATCTATGCCCTCTGCAAAGCTCGCCAAACCAAAAATTATGCTCCCCTCTCCTTCATCAATGCGTGCTTTGTGCTGGCGTACGATAGACTGTTTTGAAGAGGCGCCTTGCGCTAGAGTGATATCCTGATATACCGATGAGAGCGCGTCAAAGGCCTCTTCCATTTGTCGCTGAGAATTAAAAAGCACCAGGGTTCCCTCGGTGAGACTCACTCTCTCGTGAACATAACTTACAATGCCCTCAAGGTGCTCAGTTTCACGCACTGGGTCTGCAGCCTGAGTGGGAACCAGTAAGACTGCCGCATTGGGGTAGTCGAAAGGACTTTCTAGGCTGGCATAGTGGCAGTCATCGTCCAAGCCCGTTTGCATTTTAAGGCGCCCAAAATCGCCTGCCGTAGAAAGTGTCGCGGAAGTCAGAACGGCTGAGAAGCAATCCCTCCATAAATAGTCCGATAGTACATCGTCCCCCAGGATTGGGCTGCTATTGAGCTGGATATCTGCATCGCCCTGAATTTCCAATCGATTCAGCCACCGCGCCCGAGGTGCACAGCCTTCTTTATCGGGGTAGGAGTAACTGACCCAAAGCTGAAGACTGGACTGAAATCGCCTTAAGGAAAGCCCTAAGATCGACTGCCAATGC
>JAHRVS010000227.1 GCA_019090565.1 Gammaproteobacteria bacterium | reverse complement strand
TTTTTCATATGGCTACCGATTGGCAAAACTACGCCGAACACATGCGTGAGGTAATGGATGCCGCCCCAGGGTTTACCAACTTAGCCGGTGCTGAGGGCTATATGCCGAGGCCTGAATGGCGACCTCTTACTAAGTTCGAAAAACGGGGCCATCGTCTTGGTCACGGTGTGTGGGACTTGATGTATGAGCGCAGTAGTTAACTGTTTGTAGATATTTTTACGTCGAGCGAATCGGCGTTGTCGATGATCAAATGAATGACCGAATCAGCAACACAGTTATCTGTTAGAAACGCAGCGCTCTGGATGACAGGAACCCTGCTGTCGTTTTGTGTGATGGCCATTGCTGCACGCGAGTTGTCTGGCGAGGTAGGAACCTTCCAAATCCTTTTTATTCGAAGCAGTATTGGCTTGGCTGTGATATCGCTGATTATTGCCAAACAACCTCAAGGTTTCTTTCTTTCAACGCAGCGACTCAAGCTGCACGTATTCAGAAATGTGTTTCACTTTGCCGGACAGTATGGCTGGTTTTTAGGCATCGGCTTGTTGCCCTTAGCAGAAGTGTTTGCATTGGAATTTACCGTTCCTATATGGACTTTATTGATTTCGACACTTTTCCTTCGTGAAACTTTGAATGTAAAAAAGGTGTTGTCTGTATTGCTGGGTTTTATGGGTGTGTTTGTCATTTTGAACCCCGGTTCAGAGGTAGTCAGTCGCAATGCACTCATTGTTCTTATTGCTGCGTTTTGTTACGCCATTGCTCATGTGTTGACGAAGTCACTTGCTGGTACCGAGCATACTCTATCCGTGATTTTTTATATGTGCTTAATTCAGCTGCCCATCGGTTTATTGTTGGCGATGCCCAGCTGGGTGTCGCCAACGGTTATGCAATGGGAGTGGCTCCTTGTTGTCGCGTTCAGTGCTTTAATGGCGCATTATTGTTTGACGAATGCCTTGCGGCTAGCTGATGCTGGGGTGGTGGTGACGTTGGACTTTTTACGGCTGCCCTCCATTGCCCTTGTTGGCGTTATTCTGTACGGCGAACCTTTTGATTTTGCACTAATTATCGGTGCATCGTTGATGTTGGTGGGAAATTTTTTAAATTTATATTCACCCGCGCGCCAAGGTGAAAAAGAGATTGACCTATAAATACCTACAACTCTTTGTCGCTCGGTTTCCTTAATTTTTTTTTGGTTTGAAATTCTCATGTCAAATTCTGCTATCAAATATATTGAACCAGTCTTTCGCCCCCCTAGCGAAGGGAACTCTCTGATTATTCAGGTTACGAACGGCTGCAGTTGGAATAAGTGCACCTTTTGTGAAATGTACACGAGCCCAATGAAGAAATTCCGGGCGAGAAAAGATGAGGACATTATTGCTGATTTAATGAAAGCATCACTGTCTTATCGGGGGGTTCAGCGTGTTTTTTTGGCCGATGGCGATGCCATGGTGCTGCCCACTAAGCGCCTTCTTACTATACTCAAAGCGATAAAAGGTATTCTCCCTAGTGTGACGCGGGTATCTGCTTATTGTTTGCCGCGGAACCTTAAGCGGAAATCGGTCAGTGATTTAAAAATTTTACAGAAAAATGGTTTGGGTATCCTTTATGTTGGCGCTGAGTCAGGGGATGACTTAGTGCTGGAGAAAGTGAATAAAGGCGAGACTTACGCATCGACCGCTGAGGCGGTAAAAAAAATCAACGAAGCAGGGATTTCTTCGTCTATGATGATTCTCAATGGTTTGGGCGGTAAAAAATACAGTGAACAACATGCCTTGAATACGGCGCGATTGTTAAACGAGTGCCAGCCCGATTACGCGGCAACCTTGGTGGTGGGTTTTCCGCTGGGAATAGAACGATTTAAAGACAGTTGGGACCGTGACTTTGAAGAGCTTGATCAGCCCTCTTTATTTAAAGAAATTGAAATATTATTGGAAAATACGCAATTGAACAACACGACTTTTCGGAGTGACCATGCTTCGAACTATTTGGTATTAAAAGGCGTGCTTGGAAAAGATAAAGAACGGCTTCTCCAGCAGGTACGTGGAGCGATTGCCAGCCCAGAGAAGGCGCAATTAAGGGAGGAGTGGCAGAGAGGGCTTTAGCCACTATAGGGCTCGGTGAATGCTGACAATCGAACAAGGAGCGCCACGGTATTTAAAGTGAATCAACTCACACTTAATGATCACCGAGAATACTTTGCGTTGCGCAAAGAGTCCGAGCTTGAGTTCCCTCAATAAGTTGGCCCCAGCGCAGAGCGAGAGTTGTTAGCGGGCTTCGATTTCTGGTGCAGGTCGCTAATGGAACTTTAAGCCATTTTTTTACATGCAAGGATGCAGACAATGAAGAACAGTACAGCCGTTCAAATTTTTTTAAGCCGGATAGAAAAATGGGGCAATGCTCTGCCTCACCCCACTACGCTGTTTGTTTATTTGGCCTTGGCTGTGATTCTTTTCTCCTGGCTTGGGCATATGTTGGGGGTTTCTGCCACGCACCCGCTTAGTGGCAAAGAGGTGGTTGTCGTCAATTTGCTAAGCGCCAGCGGTGTGCAGCAAATCCTTTCAAAAATGGTGTCTAATTTTACTGGCTTTGCCCCCGTAGGGCCGGTGTTGGTAGTGATGCTGGGTTTGGGTATCGCTGAGCGATCAGGTTTGATTCACACGTGCCTGCGACTCGTGGTATTGAAAGCAGGGAAGAATTCACTGACGTTTATTGTGGTGTTGACAGGGGTGCTGTCCAGCATTGCCGTTGACTCGGGCTATGTGGTGATGATCCCCATGGCGGGACTTATTTTTCTTTCTGCTGGTCGCCACCCTTTGGCGGGCATTGCCGCTTGTTTTGCGGGTGTTTCGGGTGGCTTTAGTGCGAACCTATTAGTGGGGCCGGTGGATGCAATACTGGGGGGGATTAGTACTGAGGCCGCTCACTTGGTGAGGCCAGACTACGAGGTGACGGCTACTGCCAACTACTACTTTATTATTGCCTCAACCTTTCTCATTACTATTTTGGCCACGTGGGTGACGGAGCGTTATATCGTACCTCTTTTGGGGGAATACCATCCGAGCGATGCCGATACTGAGTTGTTAACGAATTCATTCGGAATTTCTTCCGAGGAGCTTCGTGGGCTTAAATGGACGTTACTAGTGGGCGGGGGTTTTCTGTTGGCAGTGGGGCTTGGGGTGATCCCTGAAAATGGGTTTTTACGTCACCCAGAAACGGGCGGGGTTATTAAATCACCTTTTATGTCTGGCTTAATCGCGCTGGTGGCATTATTTGCCGGAATAAGTGGGTTGGCTTTTGGTTGGGCTTCGGGGCACTTTAAAACGAACCATGAGGTGGTTGCGAGCATGGAAGAGACGATGTCCACGATGGCGACTTATATTGTATTGATGTTTTTTGCCGCACAATTTGTGAGTTATTTCAGCTGGACCAATATGGGGTTAATTTCAGCAATTAAAGGTGCTGGCGTCTTGAAGGCCACGGGCTTGGGGGCGGTTCCTTTGATGATCTGCTTTGTGGTCTTTTGTGGGCTGGCAAACCTGCTCATTGGCAGTGCCTCGGCGAAATGGGCCATCATGGCGCCGGTATTTGTGCCCATGTTTATGCTGCTGGATATTGCCCCTGAGGCGGTGCAGGCCGCTTACCGTGTGGGTGATAGTTCCACTAATATTCTGACACCGTTAATGCCCTATTTTGCTTTGGTGTATGCCTTTATGCAGCGTTATGACAAGCAAGTGGGCATGGGGACAATCATTACGTTGATGCTGCCTTATTCCTTGGTGTTTTTGATTGGTTGGGGCTTAATGTTGGGTATTTGGCTGACAACAGGGGCACCGTTGGGGCCTGATGGGCAGTTATTTATGAATTTGAATAACCGATAGGGGTGAAGAAAAGGGGGTAGATAGAGGCGCCTTTGGGCTGAAGGTGCCTCTGAGTAGAATCTCAACACCCTGTTAGAGGTTAGTCGGCCCACTTCATGGAGTCTCTGCCTACCATCACGTTAACCGTTTTAAGCAGCCTTTTAAAAACAGACTCTTGCCGGTACTCAATGTCGTATTTTTCACAGAGCGCTTTGACCTTAGGCTGAAGCTTTTGGTATTGGCTAAGGGGCATCGCTGGAAATAAGTGGTGCTCGATCTGGTAGTTGAGCCATCCATACATGAAGTCATTGAAATCAGAGCCGGTGGGGTAATTCACTGAGCCAACGACCTGGCGGTAATAAAACTCATGCTTAGTTTTGATGGGGTCTTTAAAACGATAAATATCATCGCCGGTATGGTTGGGGCCGATAGCCAGAAACGAGTGTAAGTTGGCAAACACTTCAGCGATCACGGAGGTCCAGAATACGGCCACGACGGCGCTGCTTCCTAATGGGAAAAACAACAGTGGGATCAAGACAAATCGGACGCTGGCATAGGGAAGTATGCACTTTAACCAGTATTCTCTGCCTTCTTTGTAGAGAGGGCTCCATGCCTGTTTGCTCATAGAGGAGGGGACTTCTGAGCCACGAGGGTCCTTGTTTTCTCTGGTTGCTCGCAGTACCTTCAGAGTACTTTGAGCGTAATACGCTGGCTTCCAAACGCAGACAAACAAAGCGATGACGAGATAGCGCAAAGGCATGGGCAGGCTGGATTGCCGCAACCATTCTAAGTTGTACTCAACTTGATCAGGATCGGCCTCTTCGCCGAGGTGGTAGTGGTGGAGGACGTTGTGCTCTTCGTGCCAACCAGCGGGCACGATCCAGTCAAGCCAGTCTATCGCCCTGCGCCAGCCTTGGGCAAAGTGTTTGCTGGTGTAACGCTCAGGGACGCCCTTTATGCGGTCGTAACCTCGGTGAGAGATGGGGTGAGCAATATTGGCCCAGCGATTGACATTGCCTAGACTGATAAAAAAAGCCGAAATGGGGTTGGGTGTTATCCATGCAGTACCATAACCGATGGCTGTGCATAGTCTGCCCCAGCGTTCTATTTTTTTAATGTGCTCAAAGTCATCGAGGCTTAGCTCTTTATAAGTATCAGCGCGAAGGCGAGCCATTTCCTTACCGAAACTGGCTTTCTGTTCTTCACTGGGGCCGTTTGCCGGTAAACCGTCTTCTGGAGCCGAGGACTCAAGGGGCATAAACATGGGAACGCATACCTTTAATTCTTGTTTCAGGGGGACGAATGATAGTCTGGGTCAGTGCTGCTGGCAATTTGTTTCATTCATCGTGATGGTTTGATTGAGCGTTTGGGCGAGAAACAGGGCCGCCTTCTCATCTCATTTTGTGCCCGTGTATCGGGCGGTTTGATCTCTGTGGCGGACTGTTTGTGGGTGTGTAGACGGTACTGGTGGCAGTAAGTTATTGCGTGCTTTGCCTGGCTTCTTCATAGTAAGCTGAGCCAAATGTAGTAAACATAATACGTACAGAGAGTGAAGGCATGACAGAAAAGCTTGAGGTTTTCTCGGATTCCAGT
>JAHRVS010000226.1 GCA_019090565.1 Gammaproteobacteria bacterium | reverse complement strand
TGGCTAGAATATCGCACCTTGACGGTTCGTCGACGGCTGCAGCATCGCCTAGATAAAGTACTGGAACGGCTACATATATTGGATGGTTTGTTAGTTGCCTTTCTGAATATTGACGAAGTCATTGCTATTATTCGTTATGAGGACAACCCCAAAAGCGCGCTAATGGAACGTTTCAGCTTGACGCCTCGTCAGGCTGACGCAATCCTGGATATGAAGCTTCGCCATCTCGCAAAACTGGAAGAAATGCGAATTAGGGGTGAGCAAGATGAGCTTTCCAAAGAACGTAAAAAGCTCGAGCAGCTGCTTGGTTCCAATGCAAAGTTGAAAAAACTGATTATTAAAGAGATTCAGGAAGATATCGACAAGTATGGCGATGAAAGGCAGTCGCCCATTGTCGCCCGCAGTGAGTCGAAGGCATTGAGTGAAACGGATCTTATCCCTTCAGACCCTGTTACGGTCGTGCTATCTGAAAAGGGTTGGGTTCGAGCGGCGAAGGGACACGATGTGGACCCTTCGACATTGAACTATAAGTCGGGGGATCAATACCTTGCATCCACGCAAGGCCGGAGCAATCAGAATATTCTCTTTGGTGATACCACTGGGCGTTACTATACTTTGGCGGCGCATAGCCTACCATCTGCCCGTGGTCAGGGTGAGCCCCTAAGCGGTCGGCTAAGCCCTGCGCCTGGGGCCATCTTCACGTCAGTGCTGGAAGTCAGCGATGACAAGCAGCGCATCCTAATTGCATCTGATGCAGGTTATGGTTTTGTGGGGCGCTTGGGAGACCTAATCACGAAAAGCCGCTCTGGTAAGGCTGTTATAAAGTTACCAGATCAAGCGCGCCCTTTATTTTCGACCCAAGTACAAGACAATGATCAGTGGATTGCAGCAGTAAGTAATGAAGGGCGGTTGTTGGTGTTTCCTCTTGCAGATTTGCCAGTCATGACGAAAGGCAAAGGAAATAAAATAATCAGCGTGCAGGGCCGTGCAAAAGGGGGGGATACGATGCTCTCATGTTGCAGCTTCTCTGAGAAAGATGCATTGGTGATTCATGCCGGCAAGCGGTCGCTGACGCTCGTACCTGCAGACTGGGTGCATTACCAAGGTGAGCGCAGCCGAAGAGGAAGCAAGTTACCGCGAGGCTTTCAGAAAGTAGTCAGTCTGAGCATTTCCAGGAAAGAGAAAAAGTAGTCCCGCCTTCCTATAGCGGGCTGTAGCGGGTGCGAACGCCCACTCAGGTCTTTAGCCTAGCTACAGGGCCTCTAAAGTGAGGTCAGTAGAGGCCTCGTTGGCTTGATTCTCTTTAATGGTTTTAATGTTTTTCAGTATTCTCTCTGCGCGCTCGTGGTTTTGGCGGTATTCATCGCTTTTTGGGTCTAGCTTAATTAAGATCATCCATAAAGCGTCCGCTTCGGCCACCCTTTCTTGAAGGTAAAGTTCATCTGCACGCTGTGAGATTTTATCGGTGTAGCGACGAATTTTCTTATCTGTACGTTCAATTAATTTTTTTGTGTTGACGCTGTTTGCGCCGCTATTGTTTTTCAGTGAGCTACTTAGCTGTCTCGCCAGCAAATAATTTCGTTGTTTTAGGGCAGCTCGCAAATTGTATGTCATTTGCTCTATTTCGGAACGGAAATTATCAGGTGAGGGGGAGCTCATTGCGCCAGCTCCTGATGAGGTGCGGTCCGGCTGCTCGCTTTCAGGTGTGGCTGGGATGTCAGAGGAGGCAATGTTTATTTTGTTGGCCTCCTGTTCCCGCAGTTGTTGACGAAGGGCTAAGATGCTCTGGAGTTGCTCTTCGGTAAGCTGGGTTTTATTGGTTGTGTCTAAGCAGCGCTGAGAGAGTTCAGGGTCGTCGTGGAAGTTATCTTGCGCGCAGAGGATGAGATTGTCGTGCGCATGCTTTTGTTTGGTCGTTAGTCGGCTAATGCGAATTTTTTTCAGTATCGAGGGCTTGGCTATGGCTTGTGCTTTTTCTTTGCGTAACTCACTTCTTATCCAGAGTGCGTATTTTATTAGCGCATCGGATGTTAGCGAATAGATCTCCTCGTCACTTAATTTCTGGTAAGTAATAAGAGCCGATTCAAGTTGAGGGTCCTGGGGGTAAAATAACAGGCCGTCCTGAATGAGCTTGGATGCTTCTGTTGAATGGCTACTCTCGGAAAGTGACTGCGCCAGTTCAAGGATATCGACAACACTGATAGGGAGTTCGGGGGTCGCCTCGAGAGGCGCTTCGGTGTTGACGGTTGGACTGGGCGCGAGAGTGCAACCATGTTGCAGGAATGACAAGGGCATAAGCAGTAAGAGACTTAAAAACCACCGAGCAGTGGTATGAGGTGTCTGCACTTTACTTAATGGGGTCAAAATTGGAGACGCCTTTTTGTAATGCTTTGGCCTGTTTGTCGATAAGCGCCTGGTATTTGGCGCTAACAGATTTGACCACAAAGGTCTGAACAGGGTGGGATTTTCCCTTTAAAGAGAGCAGCTTTGGCGCTTCAAGTAGCAGCTTACCATTCGAGTGCTGGGCATCGCTTTTAATGACTTCATTTTGCACGCTATCGCTGATGATTAAGTCGCCCGCGCTGGCAGCGTTACACAACCTAGACGCAATATTTACTGCGTTGCCGACTACCGTATACTGTAAATGGCCCTTAGAGCCAATTGCGCCCGCTAGCATCTCACCGCAATGAATGCCTAGTTTAAACTGGATCACCGGCGAGTTATAGCGGCTTCTTTCGCTATTTAATTGTTTAACAAGTTTAAGCAGCAGCAGCGCGCAACACACTGAGTGAAAGCTATGATCTGGGTCATCTTCTGGCGCCCCGAAGAGAATCATTGCTCCGTCCCCTATGTACTTGTCCACTGTGCCATCATAAAGGCGGCTGGCTTTGAGGATAAGCTCATAGTAATCGTTGAGCAGGTGCTCAACTTGTTGCGGTGACATATGTTCGCACATGGAGGTGAACCCAGCTATGTCGACAAATAACACGCTGGCGTTGACATACTTGCTTGGGAGGCGGGACTGCCCCAGGTTCGCTAAGATATTGTTGGCAATATTGGGAGAAACATATTGACTGAAAGTGGTTTTAATCTGCTCTCGTTCTTTAAGACCTACGGCCATCGAGTTGAAGTGCTGAATTAACACACCGATTTCATCGTTAGTGCGGCGGGGAATTTGAGTTTCAAAATCCCCATTAGAGATACGATCAGTCGCTTCCATGAGCTGTTTAAGCGGTTTAGTGATATTCCTGCCAACGATGGTGGCTAATATGATGGCAAGAATTAATGACGACAACGTGGCGATGGTCATACCTAAAAGGGTGTTGTTAAACGTTTTAGAAATGGCATTGTCATTGAGGCTGACCTGAGCATAACCGACGATCAGATTTTGAAATATGATAGGCTCTACGTAATAATTGGATTGGTCGTGCCTGATGCGATTCTTAAAGGTGGCGAGCTTTCTTTTATGCTGGGGCGTGCTGGGTGAGGCGGCGAGTAGCTCGCCCTTGCTATTAAAAAAAAGAGCAAAATCAACGCTCTCATCTTCTGCAAGCTTGGATGCGATCACGCTGAGACTCAGCACATCATCCGCCAAAAGTAGTTCGGCCGCTGAATACGCTGATTGGCTGGCAATAGCGTTTCCGAGAGAATCAGTTTGGTTTTTTAGTAGGCTGCTAAGGTTGAAGTAAATGCTAACCCAAAGCACAGCAAGGGTTACCGTTGTCAGTAAAACGAAGATGAGAGCAATTTTTTGGCCCACAGACAAGCTGAAGCGTGCCTTTGAGGCGCTTGGGGTGACAGGTTCTTGTGGCTGAGGCGCTGCTGGTAGAGTGGCCATTGGGTCTAATTGGTTTCTCGTTGAGCCATTGCAGCCGTCTAGTCTATCTTGAAGAGCCGCTGGCTTGGTATAATAACAGGTTGGGGTAATAGCGGGAGAGTTCTTTTCTCCTCATGCCTGTATGCAAACCAGGCAGTTATCAAAATTGAAGGACGTTGCTTCCTTTTAATTGAGTGTAAACTAGATGTTACCCCCCCATGAGACATGTGCGCTCTTACAAGAACTTCAGGATATATACGAGTGAGTGATATTTACCTGCTACAAGTCACCGGCCAGAATGATGAAAACCCTACTCAAG
>JAHRVS010000225.1 GCA_019090565.1 Gammaproteobacteria bacterium | reverse complement strand
ATGAAGGATGCTATGGAAGAAATGAAAGCTGAAATTTTGGGTGAGCAGGTAAATAAAATTATAGCTGCCACTGCCTCCTAGGTTACCAACACACCATCGATCATCTAGCCCCGGAAAAAAATAAAAATCCGTATTTCCAGGGTAGATGAGTTTTAGACAACAATATTGGGGGAGGCAATACATGCCTGCCCCAATCTGTTCTGAGCTAGATATGCAGTGCTCAACTTGCGATCTGCTTCTCGTCTTTACACACTGTTCTAAGTTATATTTCCGCTTCGATTTAAACAAAAAGTGCATAACTCAAAAAGGTAGAAAAGAAGGCTAGCGATCCATAAGCTAACCATTTTTCCTTCTGCCAGAGATGCAATGATGAAAACATATAGCCAGCTAACCTGTGAGCAACGACGCCAGATTTCCATCCTAATTAAAATAGGTATTTCTCAGAAAATAATCGCTGAGATGGTGGGAGTGAGCCATTCCGCCATTGGCAGGGAGCTGAAGCGGAATACCAGGCAGCGGGGATACGGTGAAAAACAAGCCCAAACACCGCGCAATACTCGACGCCAAAATACTGAGAAGGCAATCAAGATGACGCCGGAAATGATTGCACTTATAGAGAAAAAACTAGAGGCGAAGCGGAGTCCAGATCAAATATCAGATTGGATTTTCTAAAAGAAGGGGCTGCGCAAATGGAAAAGAACTTACTTACTATGAGCGTATAGCCAAAGCCTTGGGCGCGAAGGTCTATTTTGCAGACCCATACAACTCATGGCAGAGAGGGCTCAATGAAAACACTTGGTTACGAAACCCCAGCCAAACTAATGACTGAACACATGGCTCTACAAAGGGCTTAAATTATCATGCACTTCGGACTTGAATCCGCCAGGAATTATTCGTGAAATATTCAACCTTATCATGTCAGCTTAAAAGAACAATTGAAAAGTTAAAGACACCCTTTTTTCTTTTTGATCTGGATATAATCCGAAACAACTATCATAGAATAAAATCCGAACTAGATACTGAGAACATTTTTTTTGCCGTTAAATGCAATAGTCTACCAATGGTGTTGCAGACGTTACATAATTCAGGTTGCGGCTTTGAAGTGAACAACATTGCTGAATTGAACAAAGTATTGTCTACAGGTGTTTCAACGGAAAAAATCATTAACAGCTCGCCTATCACGTCTGCGCTCGATGTCTCAAAAATGCACGCAGCAGGAGTACGGCACTATGTCTTTGACTCAATCGACCAAATTGAAAATCTCAAACATAACGCTCCATCGTCTAATGTTTACCTTCGAATTTCAACGCCAAATGAAGGCAGTGGCTTTGAGCTCAGCCATCGATTAGGGCGCGCATCAAATGATGCCGGCACGCTAATAGAAAAAGCCAGAGAGGCAGGCTTAATACCTGCGGGGCTTATTTTCCACGTAGGGTCACAGTGTTCTAATCCCGATAACTGGAAAGCTGCGCTAAGGGAGTGCGGGAAATTGTTTCGTCAATACCCATCCCTAAAAGTCATTAACCTTGGCGGCGGTTTTCCTGTTAACTATACCTATGATGTACCTAATCTCAAGGAGATTAGCGAGTGTATAAACAATTCTATCGAGGAGTATTTTGAACAAAGACCCATTATCTTTGCTGAGCCTGGAAGGTATCTGGTAGGCGATGCAGCCATCACATGCTCCAGCGTTCTACAGGTCGAGAACAAACCTTGCGTATCAAGAGCAATGATTGATATGTCAGTATTTACAGGCTTCATTGAAATGCTTGAAAGTCAAATGCTTATCAAGTATCAAGTTGAAATTGACCATCACGAAGGTGAAGAAAAAAACTACCAGATTATTGGTCCAACCTGCGCAGGAACAGACATTGTTGTTGATCAGGTTTCCCTTCCTCTACTTGAAATAGATCATAAAAACCCACATTTTTGTAGCAAATTATTTCACTTGAACACCGGTGCTTATACCGTTGATTATATTAGCTTGGGCCAGCAAAATGGATTCAATGGAGCAAAATTACCTAACGTGCATTTCATGAGGCAGGGTAAGTTATTAAATATGGAAGACGGATTACTAATTAGAGAGAGCGAGTTTCTTGAGCACCAAGGTGATCTAATCGACTTACTGGATAGACCACAAATTAAAGCTGGGTAAGCTATTGGCGAGAAAATATGATGATAATCAGAAGAAAAGAACCCATCGAAACAATCGTTGTTACTAAGGAAAACAAGGAACTGTGGAGGCGTTGCGAATTACTTGAGTACAATGTGTTTTTGGAAGAAAACTATATTTCTGAAAATTCGGAAAAGCGTTTAATGGAGTATGACAAATATGAGCACTTTCTCATTGCTGCATTTTTAGGAGATCCTAAAAAAAGTTATGAAAATAGAACACTCGTCGGAGTTTTAAGAGTGGGCTCTGTAAAACGGAAAGTTGAAGCTGACACCGGCCTCTTTTCTACTCTGGATGCACAGGATCAAATTGAATTTTATCCTGACATGTTAAAAACAGTGTTAGATATCCAGCCACAGTCTGTGCTTGACTTAGCTGCAATGGCTATTTTGAAAGAACATAGATGTAGTAGAATATCAAGAGCATTAATTGCCGGTTTCATAACTTCCGCCCTGGGAATGGTTTTGTCTCGCAAACGAGATCAACCCCAGACCCCACAACCCCGGTATATTCTGGCGGCTGCAGATGAAAGAGTTTACGACAGATTTATTAATAGGAGCTTCCCTATGATGGGCAAGCTTCCCATAGAGGGCCTAGGTAAACCAACGATGTATTGGGGATCAGTAACAGTCCCCATCATGCTTGATGCAAATGCTGCAATATCTCCAAAGTTACATCGGGTCCTTTACATGTTAAATAGCTGCATTTTAGCTTTTTATCGGCGGGGAATATTGTAGAAATT
>JAHRVS010000224.1 GCA_019090565.1 Gammaproteobacteria bacterium | reverse complement strand
TGTAAAAAAAGAGCATTACAGCTCAGAAACACAAGCCCACACCCTGATTTATAGCCATTCAAGCCGGTGAGCACGCCAAGAAACTCCATCGCGCACACGATACCCTCTTGCAATAACAGTGGCCGAGTGTAACAGCTTGCTGAGGTTAGCCTGATACAGGGCAAGATTAGGCGAGGTTTACACCCAGCAAATGCCCAACGCCTGCCCCGCGAAACGCACTGAAGTTTTTGGGTCTAATTTCAACGCCACAGAGGCCAAACCAGTGAAATTTCAACCGCTTGTTAAAGCCCTTATACTTCAAAATAAACCTGTAAAAACGCCCTCTGCCTTAGCCCAATGCTTAAAATTGGAATGGGCTGGCTAGCAATGTTCATTGCCTACCCCCTGCTACAGTCACCCTCCTTCAGTGGCCTCAGCTTTCTACTTTTGCCCCTCGGTGATGTCATCTTCACGCTGAGCACCTGGTTTTTTAGCCGTGACCACCTTCCGTACTACCACGCCATCTGGCACCTTTTTGTTCTCGGCGGCAGCGGCTCTGTAAAGCCTTCTCTCTACAACTGCATTGCACTCAAAGCCATTATTCGGTAGCTTCATCTAACCGAAACATTTCTCACTATCTAAGCAGCGACCCCACACTATGGCCCAATATATTTACACGATGAACCGGGTGAGTAAAATTGTTCCCCCTAAACGCCAAATTCTGAAAGATATTTCACTTTCCTTTTTCCCTGGCGCCAAAATCGGTGTTCTGGGCCTGAATGGCTCGGGCAAATCAACACTGTTGCGCATTATGGCTGGCCTCGATACGGATATAGAAGGCGAAGCGCGGCCCATGCCTGGTATTAAAATCGGTTATTTGTCACAGGAGCCTGAACTCAACGCCGCAAAAGACGTGCGCGGTAATGTGGAAGAAGGCGTGGAGGAAACCAAAGCCCTGCTCACAGAGTTTGATGAGATTAACGCCAAGTTCGCCGAACCCATGAGCGATGATGAAATGAACGACCTGCTCGCGCGGCAAGGTGAATTGCAAGACGCCATCGAAGCCGCCGACGCTTGGGAGCTTGATCGTAAACTAGAAATCGCTGCCGATGCTCTGCGTTTGCCTCCTTGGGATGCCGATGTAACGGTGTTGTCCGGCGGTGAAAAACGTCGCGTAGCCCTGTGCCGTTTGCTGCTATCGAACCCTGACATGCTTCTGCTGGATGAGCCCACTAACCACCTCGACGCAGAAAGTGTCGCTTGGCTAGAAACCTTTCTCCACGAATTCAAGGGTACTGTGGTGGCCATTACCCACGATCGCTACTTTTTAGATAATGCTGCCGAATGGATTCTGGAACTGGATCGCGGCCACGGAATTCCTTATAAAGGCAACTACACCTCTTGGTTAGAACAAAAAGAGGAGCGCCTTGACCGAGAAGAAAAACAAGAAACCGCTCATAAGCGCACCATTAAAAATGAACTGGAATGGGTGCGCTCTAACGCCAAGGGTCGCCAAAGCAAAAGCAAGGCACGTCTGGCCCGTTTTGAGGAGCTGTCTTCCAAAGATTTTCAACAACGCAATGCCACTGCAGAGCTTTACATTCCACCAGGTGAACGCTTAGGTGACTTGGTCATTGAGGCCAAAGGGGTCAGTAAAAAATTTGGTGACAAACTGCTGTATGAAGACCTGAATTTTAATATTCCTAAGGGTGCCATCGTCGGCGTCATTGGGCCAAACGGCGCGGGTAAAACCACCTTGTTTCGCCTTATTTCAGGGCAAGATCAAGCCGATGAAGGAGAGCTAAAAATAGGTGAAAGCGTGCAATTGGCGTATGTTGACCAATCGCGTGATTCTTTAGCGGGCGATAAAACCGTTTGGGAAGAAATTTCCGATGGCAGTGACTTTATACAAATTGGTTCCTTCGAAATGTCATCACGCGCTTATGTCGGGCGATTTAATTTTCGCGGTAGCGACCAACAAAAGCGGGTCAAGGATTTATCCGGCGGCGAGAGGAATCGCGTTCACTTGGCCAAACTATTAAAACAGGGTGCCAACGTACTGTTACTCGATGAGCCCACCAATGATTTGGATGTGGAAACGCTTCGCGCCCTTGAAGAGGCATTATTAGCCTTCCCTGGTTGCGCGATTGTGATCTCTCACGACCGCTGGTTTTTAGACCGTATTGCCACCCATATTATTTCTTATGAAGGGGATAGCAAAGTGACATTTTTCGAGGGCAACTACACGGAATTCGAAGCCCATAAAAAGCGCTCTGCTGGGCATGAGGTAAAACCCACTCGAATTAAATACAAAAAACTGCAGTAACCCTCAGGCTCAATAGGTCGCCTCTAAAAACAGTGACTTTCACTTGAGAGCAAGGAAGCCCTCAGGAAGCCAAAGCCGAGTGAATAAGATATGCATAGAAATCGAGTACAGCATTTATGCACACGGCATACTGGCTGCCGGTTTTGCCGGCGCCTTAACCGATGATGCAGCTTTCGCATGAAAAACACATTTTCAGGGATGCCCAATAGCTGAGCATGGGGATTAATGACAAGGCCTTAACCTTCTGCAGAAGATTCCTCATCGAACAAGGTTTGCCATGCGGTAAAATCGGTTTGTTCTGATTCAAGAATTTCAAAACCCACCTCATACCCTTCATCGCAATCTTTAACCCAACGGACTTCGCCCACCAGGTGAAAACGACGTTTATCTGCGAATTGAATGCCCAGCTGAAGAATAGCAAACTGAGCCAACGACTGATCCAGCTTCATCCTTAACCCCGTCGGGGAGATATCCAGCGACCCACACAGTGCGACGCTGCCAATTGCATCTTCGCCCGGCATCGGGGCAGCGGTTTCAAGGAAAATAGAAACCTCTTCCATCTCTCGGTACTCTCGACGCCGCTCATCCCCAGTTTGTGCCATTGAATTCGTTCTCCTCATTTTTTAACGTCTATATGCGCTAATTTGAGCGTGAGCTGAATCGTTACAAAACAGATTAGTATCACTGACAGTCATGTGCGAGATAAACGCCCAACAACACCCGCCAACCGAAGGTTAAAATCATCCCCTTCAAAAAGAACGCTTATTTCTTCTTCTTTAATCTTTTCGACAAACGACTGACGGCTATATTTCGCAACCCGCATCCCTGTGCGGTCAACAAAAACCAACTCCCCCAAGGACACGCCTATAATCGCCAGCTTAGCATGCTGCGGCCTTGCATCACCATTTCTAATTGTAATCCAAGAGCCAAGCGGTAATAGAGACTCCGCTTCATTTTCGTTTGTTTTCAGTGCTTGTTTTCGAGCACCCTGCCCCGCTAATTTATTCCTAAGACACCTTATTTCAGTTGTTTTCTGCGCAATTTTATCTTGCTCAGCATGCCTGCTTTTGACTTCACTTCGTTCTGATTCATCCTGATACTTTGCTTGGTCCTGATTAACCAAACTCCAACAATCAAGAAGCACTTGAGAAACATGCTGCTGGAAAAAACCCGCTCTCTGAATAGGCTTCAAAAAACCCGCCGAAAGATGAAAAGCCAGTTCATCGAAAGACCGATAGATTATTTTTCCATTCATATTTACAAATAAAACTCGGTCAATATGCTCATCTTTATAGGCCAACTTTATAAGTTTTTTCTCACTGTCAGGTGATTGGTACAAGTACCAGTTACCCAGCTCTAATTCCGAGAGTTTTTCTTTTAAGTGCCCGCTGACTGAAAAATGCACTTTTTCAAAATACCGGCCCTTTTTTATTAAGTCAGGCTGAACATACTCTTCATCCCCGCCCTCCACCATGTTTTTTTGGCAGTGCAGCAAACCACTCACAAGCTCGGTAATGTCGTCTTCTTTATAGCCGATTTCCTTCATTATATACGACACTTCATCATCCAGATTTTCGGCTCGCAAGAAAAAACTTTTTAAGTGGGCTCCCTGCTGTACTGAGCGCATCATCAAGCTCGTCGCTTGTGCAGCCTTGCGCCATAATATCTCGATCGCCCTATTTTCATTTTTCCGCAATAGAATTCGTAATAAGACGTCGTACCAAACTCCTGTTAATAGCTCATACAGCGTAAGCGGTAAACGCATTTTCACAAAATGGCTATTATAGAGGTCCGCAATGACCTCCTCACTGTGACCTAGTTTTATGCGGCCAAGCTCAGCATCAATGTTTCTGCGTTCGAGCTTTTTCGCCCTTTGCTGCTGCTTGCGTTCAACTTGGCATACAATTTCTGTCTGACGCGCAATCACCCCATAATCGTCGTAGTAGTTTTTCAAAATAACCTGCGTGATTTCTAACAAACCCTCTTTTCGTTTTTGAATGTTTGGCTCTGCATCTCTCGGCCAGCAACCCATCAGTAAGTTTGCCAAAGTATTGATCAGCGTTTCAATCGTTTCAGATTCATCACTCTCAAACAGTTTCCCCACAACAAATAATTTACACAGGACTATTTTCAATTGCAGCAGGGGCCTTGCAAAACAAGCATCCAAGCGTTCATCTATGGACATGTTTTCAAACAAAATATCTATAAAAAGAAGCTTTCCTCGGGAATCAGAAGATAAACCACAAAGAGAAACACCTTGGGACTGGAGCAGTGCCTGTACGGGCTGATCTGGAGATGCCAGGTAGTCAGCATCCAATTGCAGAGAGTGCAAGGCTGTATACAGCTCCTCATCGGCCATCAAGCCCTCAACATCAGAAGACCTACCGTCTGGTTCAAGCGCCGCCATAAGAACCGCGCACTTGCCCGCCAATACCTGCTGACAAAATAGATTGAATTGCTCGTCTGCCATTAGTGCCAGTGTATGAAAGGATTGAAAGGAGGAATGACTAAGTATAGGGCATCTCTAAAAATAGTAACCTTCTTGTTAGAGCCAGGAAGCCCCACACGGACAAGTACATGGATGCAGAGGACACGGAAGCCGGTAAAGCCAGACTAGGACGCAAAGCCAGAACAACACTGCACTCAACTGCCCAGAGCCGTAGCATACAAGGCATGCGCAGAGATTTAAGCACATAGATGGTGTAGCTGTTTCCGAAAAATACACCCCTAGAGACAGGCCTCACGCGCCAATAAAAAATAGCCCGGTTTTGACAGCCCTGTTAAACTTACCAAATGATACACGCGAATAGGAACAACTACCCTCTGCCGAAAAACAGCGTGGTAGCCCTGCCAGGCTGAACTACCGTGATAGAGTTGAGCCGCCGCGATAATTAGACAAACACGAAAATTGAATTGCCATAAAGTTGAACCACCATGAAAGATGACAATGTTGTTGATTTAAAACAAAGTAAATCAGTACAAGCACGTAAAGAGAAGAAATTTAAAACAATGAAAAAAGCCTTTGCAGATTATCTTGGCGACGCACCAAAGAAGAAAGCGCGAAAGAAAAAAAAGTCAAAACGAAAATAGTGTACTGATAATTTGTTTACTTTATGGCACCTCTAAAAATCGCCACTTGGCTTACTGAGCTTTTTTTCCTGGTGACTAAAAAACCACGTCCACCACCACTGTGAATAAATCTACGCTATCGCCTGGATCCTTATAAAACACCCCCCAAGACCCCTTGTCAGACACTATTCTCTGCGCTTCAAATTTAAGCGCTACCTGGCTGCTCAAATCATAACGCAAACCCGCTGTATACGACTTTTGTAAAAAAAGTTCGCCATTACTGGGGGCTAGCAAGTCAACTGGCGCCACCCAATATTGCGCAGGAATGCCAGCTGGCGGCGCGTCAGGAAGCGGCGTCCCTGCGGGATAAAACACCGCTTTATTGTCTGACTCGGTAGCAGCGTAGGTGAAATGCAGCATAAAATCACCCGTACGATAGCCCAGGGTCAAATAGTACGCCAGCATATCCGATTTAGAATATAAATCAGCGGAAGGGTTGTTTTTAACATCCTTTTTCATCACCTCTGAAATCAATACAAAATCATTAAACTCTTGCTCGAAACCCAGCGTTGTAAAAACAAAATCAAAATTCACACTGATTTCTGTTCCACCTACAGGAATCGCTATGTCGGCATCTTCTACCTTAATCGCCGAAAAATGCCACCTCCCATAATCGGTATAGGCCTGCAACGCAAAACCATAGGCCAAATCAAGTGAAATCGTAGCCCCTATTGCCTGAATGGATGAAACAGAACCCACTGCTGACTGCAACTCCCAATTAATATCAAAGGCATCAAACCGATAGATATAGTCAGTGCCCGAAACAGATGTAAATGGCAGTAGTGTATAGACCTCTATAGGATTCCTGGCCCATGGGTAACTAAAACCAATTTCCTGCGTTTCATTATACAAGGCCCCTGGGAAATTCAGCTTCCCCACTCGCACCGTAGACTCTGGAGAAAGGTTATAACTGATATAAGCCCAGTGCGCAGAGACATCGTAACCTTCAGCCACCCCCTTCGCTAATAACTGTACAGTCATATCTATTTCGGGTGTTATATCTGCAGACAACTGCAAACCCAAAGTATTGTCAGCGCCAAACATCGCTGATTCACTAATGACATCGGGGCCACTTAAAAAATCAATCTCAGTGTCCCCTGCTATAAACCCTACACTTGCAAACCCACCTATCTTTAGCTCTGCTTGGGATGCTTCTGCGCCCAAAAAAAACAATAAAAAAATAAAATATTTTAATGCGGCGCCCGTACCACGAAATGCCATTTGAGTCATTAATAACCACTCTAAAGTATCTTATTCAAAAAATTGAAGGTAAATGAGTGTTTTTATGAAAATCTAAAATACAACGTCAACAGCAAAACTCAAAATGCTTGTACTGTCGCCCGGGTTAGCAAAATAAACACCCCAAGATTCATCATCGGGAATTATTTTCTGATATTCCAATTTAAAAGCAGATTGGCTACTGAAATCGTATCGCACACCTAAAGTGTAAGATTTTTGTAGAAATAGTTCACCGTTACTTGGAATAATCATATCCGCTGGCGTGGTATAAACCGAAGCGGGTACGCCAGGTAAAGTACTGCCAGCGGGAAGGACCGCTGAACCATGGTCTGACTTTGAACCGGCATAGGTGAAATGGGGCAAGAAGTCACCAACGCGGTACCCCAACATCAGGTAGTAACCCACCATGTCTGAAATACTCGTAAAATCACTTTTAGGGTTATTGCGGATATCTTTTTTAACGACTTCTGAAATGAGGAGCAGATTATTGAGTTCATATTCAATTCCGGCGGATATATAGGTGAGGTCCATACTTAAAGTTGCATCTATTCCACCCAAGTTAAACGTAAAGTTCGCCTCATTTGCATTCGCCACCGTAACACTCAGTTTTCCATTATCAGTATTTGCCATTACAGTGATACCAAAAGCAAGCTCAGCGTCTCCCGTCGCACCCAGAGCCTGAACACCAGGAGATGAACCAATAAAAGGCTGTATGGCCCAACTCATATTATCACCCTCAATGGCATACAGAATGTCCATCCCAGAATAGGTAGCCAAAGGCACCACGCTATACACCTCCATAGGGTTACGCACCCAAGGGTAACTAATACCAATTTCCTGATACTCACTAAAGAGCACTGCAGGAAAGCTCATGCGCCCCATTCTCACTGAGACACTTGGTGACACCTCATAGCTGATATACGCCCACTGCGCTGATATCGAGTAGCTATCCACAGTGCCTTTGCCAAGCAGTTGCACTTTAACACTGATGTCATCATTAACATTTGCAGCAACTTGCACTCCGACAGTATTGTCAGCACCAAAGGAAGAGGATTCACCAATGACATCCCTCCCACTTAAGAGTGGAACATCTAAATCACCCCCAACAACCCCTGCCGAGGCAAAACCAGAAAATTCAACATCGGCACTACTGATTCCAGAGGCAAGAGTTAACAATGCAGCCATAGAAAAATAACTAGCTATTCTATTCATATCAAGCACTCCAAAAACCGACTATTTAATGGTTAAAATAACTTTAACGCTATCATCTATACTTTTTTTGTTTATATAGCCAATGCCCTCTGGGTGTCCCGCCACCCACACTTTGATTTCTTCATCACCTCTCATAACCCTTGGGGGTATACCTTTACCCGTAAAGATAAGGCGTGACCAATAAGAAGAAACTTGCGACAGACTTTTACCCACCACTTTTTTATAGAATGTCTTTTTCGTCTCACTGTCTTTAGGGTGATCAAGAGGGGAAATCAACGAACCATCAGAAAACTCCTTTTTCTTACTCAAATAAATGCGCTTTAAATCCTCCTTGCTAATTGCTTGCATGCTATTAGCAGGGTGAACCACCACCACAAGCCCGGCATAACTGCTTGCGCTGCCTAAAAACAATAATGGGAATATAATAAATATTGAAACAATGAATTTTTTCATTCTGATTCCCCTTAAAACGTCACATCGATAACGAAACTAGCCAGTTTAACTTTGTCTGCAGGCTCAGAGACAAACAAACCCCAGGACTCTTCCTGTGCTTCTATCTCTTGGTACTCCAGTTTAAGTGCTGTGTTGGACAACATTTCATACCGAAGCCCTAAGGTGATAGACGTCTGTTTATACGCCAAAGGAGACGGGGGTAACTGCATACCTGCCAAGCTAGGAAACGCCTGCAACTCAGAGGGCGTGACAATACCTGCGCCGACTAAGCCAGCCTGTACGGCTGGGTCGCTCAATGCGGCAATCGGGTCTGCCGCTAATGCCTGCTGTTCTGCAGGGCTAAGGGTGCCCATATATGCCAAAAAGTCGGGGTCTGCCGTCATTTGCCCTAGCGCCACATCCAGTGCCGAAACTTGGTCCACATCGTTATCACCGCTTGCAAAGGTAATGTGGGGCAAAAATTTCCCCATTCGATAACCCAAGGTCAAGTACCCTGCCTCACCGCTAACTTCTGAAAAGGGTTCAAGCCCAGTGAATTCAAACTCCTTTTTTATGTATTCAGAAATAACCACCACATTGCCAAACTCTAGATCCGCCCCAATGGCAACCATTTGTGCGTCCATGATAAAACCGGAACCCGTAGAGGGGTCAGAGCCTGATACACCCTTTACTTGCATAACATGCGCTCTAAGAAAACCGTATTCGAACTGAAACGTTGTGTTCAACCCTATGCCAAGATCCGTCTTCACATCCAGCCCAATATTGCTTGATGCCGGAATAGACCCCATGTAAGGCTGAATAATGAGATTATTGTCTCCAATATGGGCGGTATAAAGCATATCTATACCCGAGTAGGAGGTAAGGGGGATTCCCGAATAAACCTCCATCGGCGGCCTGGCCCATGGGTAGGCATACCCAACATCTACAAACTCAGAGACCATCATTACTGGCAACACAAGGCGACCCGCCCTGATAGAGAGATCACTCCTTGGGTGGTAATCAACAAAAGCCCAATGCGCATCAAGGCTATACGAATCTATCACGCCTTTTGCCAACAGCTGGCCCGTGAAACTGACTTTGTCATTCACGTTTGAAAAAATCTGTAAGCCTATCGTATTGTCAGCACCAAAAGTGGCTGAGTCACCGATAATATCCGTCCCGCTATAAAATGACGCATCTAGATCACCCGTGATAAAGCCCGCTGAAGCAAAACCATTAATTGTTATTGGGTTCTCCAGGGCCTGAACCGGTGTCGCTGCCAACAAGCTCAGCCCGCATGCCAATCCTAAAAACTTGCGGTTTTTCCTCCTGCTTTTTCTCATAGCTTTGCTCCAACTTGCTTAGTATTCATCTTTTGTATTCCTATAGGTTTATCAACACCGAAGGTAGGTGATTTACCGATAATATGTACTCACCCTATAGTAGAGAATATCTCCAAAAATTTAGTGTGCTTTATGTGAGGGTAACGAAGCCCTGCACAAGACTCCACAACATATAAAGTACACACGATGGTTCGATTCGAATTAAAATATTACGTATACAGACGCACTGTATGCCGGTTTTCTGGGAACCTTAAACGGTGACGCAGCTATTCCGTGAAAAACGCATTTATAAAATCATTCACCTGTCCCGTTGCGACAAAAATCACCACATTTTCATCTTGCTACCTTAGTTATAGATGAAAAGATCTAATATTCAAGATGATATGAAGGACACCTCTACTAAAAAACAACGCGTCACTTTATTCATCAGGCGGATTCAAGTCCGAAGTGCATAACAATTTAAGCTCTTAAAAGAGCCATGTGCTCAGCCATTATTTTGGCTGGAGTTTCATAATCAAGTGTTTTTCTTGGCCGGTTATTTAACTGGGAAATTACAGCTGAAACCTCCCCCTGCGACACTTTTTTAAAGTCCGTAAGCTTGGGCCAATATTGCCTCAATAATCCATTGGTGTTTTCATTGAGGCCTCTCGGCCATGAGCCGTATGGGTCTGCAAAATAGACCTTCGCACCCAAGGCTTTGGCTATACGCTCATGGTAAGCAAATTCTTTTCCATTATCAGCCGTTATCGTGAATACTAAGTCCTTGAAGGGCTTTAATAGCGATATAGTCGCCGCGGTCACCGTCTCTGCCGTTTTATCATTAATGCGCTTGGATACGGTGAATTTTGTTTTTCTCTCAACAACAGTGACCAGCGCGCCGCTGTGCCCTTTGCCAATGACCAAGTCTATCTCCCAGTCACCAATGCGCGCTTTCTTTTCAACAATTTTTGGTCGTTCGTCAATGCTGATCCGGTTCTTAATATAACCGCGCCCTGCGTACTTGCTACCCCTGGGCTGATAAGCTTTGCCTTTGCGGCGCAAGTGGTTGAATAGCG
>JAHRVS010000223.1 GCA_019090565.1 Gammaproteobacteria bacterium | reverse complement strand
TGCGTTGCAGGGTGGGTAGAAAAATACTGCCATACGGGGCGCTGCGTTTGTGTGTCTGTTTGGGAGTTATTTTCAATTTCTGGCGCGGTGCTGGCTAGCTCGGTGTCGCGAGGTTCGTCAGTGGTTTCATTTGATTCACTGGTTTTAAGAGTTGGGTTAGCGTTGCTCTGCATTTGAGGCGTCATCTGGGATTCCATTTTGCTCATAATCTCTGCAAAGCGCTCTGGGTTTAAGTCTCGTCTCTGCATCTCTTCCAGCGCATAGGTATCTGATTCCCATTCCATGTCTTGCGAATAGCCAGATTCTAACAAGATGACCGGTAAAGCCGTAATAATCCCACTGCTGGATGACACGTCGCCTGATATAGCCATCAGTAAAAGCGCGAGAGAAAAATCTTGAATGAGTCTTCTTAAGCTATGGCGGTGCTGCACATGACCGATTTCATGAAGCATAATGGCGGCAAGCTGTTGGTCATTGTCAGCAAGAAAAACCAGTTCATCAGTAAAAATAACAGTACCGTTGGGCAATGCAAAGGCATTGGCACCCATGGCCCCACCCTCTCTGAAGCTGATCTTCCAGGGCACGTCTTCGGTGTTCACAGGAAGTAGGGAAGAGAAAAGGTCTCGCAACTGTTGTTGGCGTTCAGGCTCAAGCAAGCTGTTGTCTTGCCAATATTCTTCGAGGCCGTCTTGCATATTGTCACCAATATAAAGGGAGGCCTCCATCGGCAGGGCCATTGCGACACTGTTGCTAATATAGGGCATGCCATATTTGATAAAGGTGCCGGTACCCACAACTAAAATAATGAATGCAGTGAGTACCCATGTTTTATAAGTTTCAAGGGTATAGATAAGACGGGCTGCCTTGCTTGCCCCGTCGCCTTTGCCGCGAGCCAATAAATCGACGGCATCGTTGTTGGTGGTTTCGAACTGCCCGCCATCTGGTAATTTAATAAACCGTGAGGTATTGGCTAAGCGAGGGGAGATGTGAGCGCTCTTTAAGTTTACGGGCGCAATGTCTGAGCCCTGAAAGTGCAGCATTGAATTTTCATCACAAATCAGCACGACCTCTTTATGGCAAGAGGTCTGACCGTCACATAAAATACCCTTAATCAAAAATTGAGCCTCCATTATTGGTTGTCGAGCCTTTGAAATTGGCCTTATGGTGGGCCTTGGGTGAGTCGACTATTCATATTGCTCCCCCTTGATTAAATACATTAATAGATTAAACACCTAAATCCATATCAAATAAGTTACCGATTTCTTCGCCTAGGGCAGTTTGGTTTTTACGCTGGGCGGCGGCAATGTTATTAAGGTTGCCCTTTATTATGAGTGACGTGACGCTAGCACGATAGCGGGCCGTACGGATTTTTGCCCACGGCATTAATAAACCGAAGCTTAAGGCCATTGCCAGAGAATTGGTTAAATATAGAAAGAACAAATGCGTGACCTTCATGTTACTTTGTACTTGGTGCCCATCTAATGTCAAATTGCTGTAGACGGCATTGGTGCGCTTGGCTTGAAAATAGGCAAAAAATAAAAGATACGACGCAGCAAAAAATAAAACAATAATTGCCAATATAACCTGTTTGAAGGCCTCTCCAGACAAGCCTTCTGGCATAGTGCCTTTAAACTGATTGCCAAGCAATGCCGCGCCACCGCCCATGACGCCAAGTGCGACGACAAAAATAATAATTCCTTTTAAATAAAAATTATAGAACGTGCGTATTTTGGCTAAAAAATTAAATTCTTGCTGGCCGTATTGTGAATGGGATGAACGAAACCGACACAAGAGGTAGTCCCAGTAGGGCCAAAGCAACATCATGATAAGCATGAAAGCGCCCTGCATCGCAAGGTATAGTTTTAGGTCGTCGGCCATTTTAATGTCTTCTTCCATAGCCGTATTTTCATCAAGGGAGTTTAGGGTGTCGTCATTAAGTGCGAGATTGCTAAATTCGTTCTCATTTTCGTTATAATAAATTGTTGAATTGGTTTCATCGTAAGAGGGTTGTTCGAGATGGCTTTTTTCCGAGTAGTGAGCAGCACCGGTATCGCTGTCTGATTGTGTTCCCTGGGTTTGATTCTTGAGTGATTCCGGCATCATCAAGATATTGAAAGCAGAAAAAAGGCTGATTAATAATAATGGAAGCATAAAAACTTTGTACGCATTGACGTAATTTTTTTGAAAATCAAACCTCACATTTCGGTAGGCTGAATTACGTAATTGAAAGGCCATGGCGTTTACCATTAAAAAGGGTAGCAGCAACAGCATAGAGGTGGTCACGACAATGCTGAGTGTTGATTCGAGCAACCCAGCGGAATAGTAAACCACTAACAGTACAGTCGCGATCAGACGCCCTTTGAGGATTTTTTTGGGGTCGGCCAAGTATTGAAATGCCGAACCATCGATGTTTGTATTCGAGTAAAAATATTGGTTGGTGCGCACTTTTGCCCAAGGCCCATACATTCCGAGTGTAATGACGGTTAGTACGACATTGACCACCCAAATAGAAAAATACTCTGAGGCACGGCCAGAAAAAACAAAAGACGGATGGTTGTTGGCAGAGGGGGCTGGTAGGCGAATGTTTTCTTTAGGGGGGGCTTGTTCTGGGTTGTTATCGTTATCGTGCTCAAGGGCCATTCTGTACTCCAGCAAGGGTGAAAATAGGTGACATTAAAAAGTAAAATATTGATTCGTTTACTCAGCCTAGCAGCGCTACGAGGTGATTTTGAGAAGGCCGTCTCACTTTGCCGTAGTTTAGTCACAAAGCTTAGCCATAGGGCATCTCTGAAAATGCACTTTTCACGCGATAGCTACGTCACCGCTTAAGGCTTAGTTATTTGCCGGGCGAAGTTTGGTGGGCGTCTTCCTCGGAGTGCTTTTTTAGAGGTATTTTCAGCCACCAATTATGAATTTATGAACCATACCTGTATTATCTTCAAGCTAAGGCAGAGATTGTCAGAAGCATGACGAGGTTGATGCCAAATATAATAAGAGCATCTTTAAGAATGTACTTTTCATGCGATAGCAGCGTGCATTTTGTACGCGAACCCTTGGGTATGCCTTGTACATTACGGCTTGGCCTGAGGGCCTCCTTGCTTTCATGAAAAATGGTTGTTTTTAAGGGCGCCCATAAGCCAGTGGGAAGGAATTGATAGATGAGCTATAAGAAAATTAAGTTCAGCGCTATAGGGTGTGTGGCGCTTTTGGTGATGGCTTGCGGTAGTGACGGGGGCAGTGATGCCCCTGTTGATAATG
>JAHRVS010000222.1 GCA_019090565.1 Gammaproteobacteria bacterium | reverse complement strand
TAGGCCATCCAGGCGGTGGCGGGCAGCCCATCTCGCCCACCCCTGCCGGTTTCTTGGTAGTACGCTTCGACACTTTTAGGCAGATCAAGGTGGGCGACAAAACGCACGTCGGGTTTATCGATGCCCATGCCAAAGGCAATGGTGGCAACAATGATGATTTTTTCTTCGCGGAGAAAGCGGGTTTGGTTTTCTTTACGTGTTTCTGAGGGCAGCCCAGCATGGTAAGGCAGGGCGCGTAAGCCTTGTGCTCGTAACCACTTGGCGGTTTCATCGACTTTCTTTCTTGAGAGGCAATAAACGATACCGGCATCATCAGGGTGCTCTGCCAAGATAAATCGCAGCAGTTGCTGGCGGGCATTTTCTTTCAGGGTGATGCGATATTGAATATTAGGACGATCAAAGCTGCTGACAAACTGTCGTGCGTTTTGCAGCGCTAAGCGGGCCGATATTTCTTCCCGAGTTTGCGCATCGGCTGTGGCGGTGAGTGCAATGCGCGGCACCGCAGGAAAACGTTCGTGGAGCAAGCTGAGTGAGAGGTAATCTTTGCGGAAATCGTGCCCCCATTGTGACACGCAATGGGCCTCATCGATGGCAAATAACGCGATGGGGATTTGGGATAGCAAGTCGAGTGTACGGGCCTGAATTAAACGCTCAGGGGCGATATAGAGCAGATCAAGCTCGCCAGCCATCAACGCCTGCTCTACCAAGCGCATTTCATCGAATGAGAGTGAGGAGTTAATGTAGCTGCTGCGCACTCCTGCCTGACTTAAGGCATCGACCTGGTCCTGCATTAAGGCAATCAGGGGTGAAATCACCACGCCTACTCCAGGACGCACAATGGCGGGCAGTTGGTAGCACAGTGATTTCCCCCCTCCTGTGGGCATAATGACGAGGGCATCCTGCCCTTCTAGCAGGGTGTTTACCACCTCCTCTTGGGGGGGGCGGTATTGGTTAAAACCAAAGGTGTTTTGCAGGACTTCCACAGCGCGATTAATCATGGAGGGATTATACTGCATAAGGACAGCTCTACGAATGACCATTTATTTCTATCGGTTTTATCGTGAAATAAATGCTCCCACAAGGAAGGATTACAGTCATGGATGAAGAAAAAAGCACAGCTGAAAAGGTTTGGTATCTCGAAGTCGATAATAAGCCAGTTGGCCCATACAGTGCTAACCAGGTGAAAAATGGCCTAACCTTAGGCAAAGTGAAGCCTGAATGGTTGTTGTTTGGTCCGGGTATGAATAAGTGGGAGCCGGTTTCTTGGCACCCGACCTTTAACCCTGATGTGGCTGAAAAACAGCGGGAAAGCCTTCCGCAAGCGACTTTTCACCAGAATCAACTGGTGCATGAAATAGATTTTGAAATTCATGGCGACGATATGCAATTTGTGGAGGTGGAGCTGGATCCAGGTGAGGCTGTCTTTGCAGAGGCGGGCGCCATGATGTACATGGATGACTGCATCATGATGGAGACGGTTTTCGGTGATGGCACGCAGTCTGGCGCCTTCGAGAAACTATTGGGTGCGGGTAAGCGGGTGCTAACGGGTGAAAGCCTGTTTATGACGACTTTCACCAACCAGGGTGAGGGTAAAAAGCGGGTTAGTCTTTCGGCTCCCTATCCAGGAAAGATTATTCCTATTAATCTTCCGGAGGTGGGGGGCGAGCTAATCTGCCAAAAAGACGCATTTTTATGTGCAGCGAAAGGCGTTGCGGTGGATATATTTTTTCAAAAGCGCATTGGTGTGGCGTTATTTGGTGGCGAAGGCTTTGTGATGCAGCGTCTGCAAGGCGATGGTCTGGCTTTTATTCATGCAGGTGGCACCTTGCACAACATTCAATTAGAAGCAGGGCAGCGCATTAAAATCGACACAGGCTGTTTGGTGGCGATGGAGCGCCAGGTTAACTTTGAAATTGAATTTGTGGGTGGCATAAAGAGTGCTTTTTTTGGTGGTGAAGGCTTCTTTTTTGCTACTATCACTGGCCCAGGAAATGTGTGGCTACAATCAATGCCATTTAGCCGTTTAGCGGCGCGCATGTTGTCGGGCTTGCCTGCGACACGAGGCGGGAAAAGTATTGGTGAGGGTAGCCTGCTAGATGGCATTACTTCCTTGTTCAGTGATTGATTATTAGTGAGTGATTCTAAGGAGTGGGATAGTTAGATGTTAGTGGGTGTTATTGGTCTGATTGCCTTCCAGTTAGCGGGTGAATGGTTGGCGAGTTATTTTAAGCTGCCATTGCCCGGTTCTGTATGCGGCATGTTCTTGCTGTTGGTGTTTTTATTGTTGAGGGGGGGAGTGAGCGATTCCTTGTTAAGCGCCTCCAATAAGCTTTTTGCGTTTCTCCCTATGTTGTTGATTCCCATTACTGTGGGTATCTATACCTGGTTCCCTTACTTGGCATCGTCCTGGTTTGAAATTGGAGGGGTGCTGGTCGTCAGTTTCTTCATAACCTATTTCATCGCATTTTTTATGATGAATAAACTGTCGAGCTAATGGGTATGACGAAACTTCAGCTTGCCAATCAAGTGATGATTGAGCACCCTTTGTTCGGTTTGTTGATTACGCTTGCTTGTTTCCAGTGTGCGAACGTACTGTATAACCGTTTAGGCCGGCTTCCCGTTGCTTATCCGCTAGTGGTTGCTGCTTTATTGGTGGTGGCTATCTTGGAGCTAACAGGTTTAAGTTACCGCAGGTATCTTGAAAGTGTTGAAACACTGAACTTGTTGCTTGGCACGGTGACGGTGGCATTGGCTGTGCCGCTTTATGAAAGTTTAAGGCGGCTTCGCACGATGTTTTTCCCTGTCATGTTTACCGTGGCTTGTAGCGCTGTGTCAGCAGTTTTTATCGTCATGGTCTTGGCAGAGGCAGTAGGCCTAGAGGAGGTGATCATTAAATCACTGGCCACGAAATCAGTGACAACCCCAATTGCTCTTTCTATTACAGAAGATATTGGTGGCAAAGCGACCTTGGCGGTATTATTTATTTTAATAACAGGTTTGTTCGCGCCACTTTTTGTTCCCATTCTTTTAAAAATATTTCCGGCCAAAAATGATGCAGTGACGGGCATAGCCATTGGGGTATCAGCCCATGCTATTGGTACCGCAAAAGCTCTGGAAATTAGCCGTGAATGTGGGGCTTTTTCTGCTTTGGCGATGAGCTTGATGGGCTTGATGACGGCGTTCCTGTTACCTCTTATCTTGTGAGCACCATTCCTTAATTTGGTAGCAGGGGGTGTAATCTTCCTTGGCAAGCTTCATTCGGCCCTGGGCGACAAACTTTTCCAGCAAGCTATCTAACGCAAGCATAATGCGTTTTTCACCGTTGATGATAAATGGGCCGTGCTTCTCTATGGCGCAAATCCCTTCGTCTTTGATGTTTCCTGCGACGATGCCTGAAAATGCCTTGCGTAAATTTGCTGCGAGAGCATGGGTGGGTTGCTCGCTGTTAATGGCAAGTGCTGCCATATTTTCATGGTTGGGAATAAAAGGGTGTTGAAAATCGGAATCGATGTGTAATTTCCAGTTGTAATGAAAGGCGTCGCTTTTTTTTCTTCGATAATTCCTAACCTTGGCGAGACCACTAACAACTTTAGCGGCAACCTTTTTGGGATCATCAATGATGATCTTGTATTTTTTTTGCGCCCTGGGCCCCAGTGTCTCTCCGATAAATGCATCAAGGCTGCGAAAATAATCGGCGCTTTCTTTTGGTCCCGTAAATATAAAAGGGAAGGGAATGCGAGCATTGCCGGGGTGCAGTAATATACCGAGTAGATATAAAACTTCTTCCGCCGTGCCCGCTCCTCCTGGGAAAACAATAAAGGCATGACCCGTGCGAACAAACCCTTCGAGGCGTTTTTCAATATCGGGAAAGATGACCAGTTGGTTAACGATGGGGTTGGGTGACTCGGCGGCAATGATCCCTGGTTCGGTAAAGCCCATGTAGCGACCGCTTCGGTGGCGTTGTTTGGCATGAGCGATAGTGGCGCCTTTCATGGGGCCTTTCATGGCCCCTGGGCCACAGCCTGTACAGATATCAAGTTTGCGCAAGCCTAGCTCGTGGCCGACCTCTGAAGTGTAAGTGTACTCGGTAAGATTGATAGCATGGCCGCCCCAGCACACGACTATATTCGGGTCGAGCCCCGGTTTTAATACGTTCGCATTTCTAAGAATATAAAAAACAGCGTTGGTAACCTCGGAAGAATCGTCAAGGTCCATAGATGCATTATGCAATTCGTTATAGACGTATACAATGTCGCGAATGACTGCAAAAAGGTTCTCTTTGATACCTCGAATAATTTCACCGTCGACAAATGCGCCACTTGGTGCGTTCACTAATTCGAGACGAATGCCGCGGCTACGACGGTGTATGTGTATGTCGCAGTCTTTAAATTGTTGGAAGACGGCCTTGCTATTATCGACATCACTGCCGCAGTTGAGCACGGCGAGGGAACAGCGCCGAAGTGTTTCGTGCAGGTTCTTTGAGCCTACTGATGCCAAGGTATTTACCTCAGCCTGAGAAAGTACGCCCATAATTTCATCAGGAGAGATGCTGGTACTGAACTGTGCCATTAGCGAATTTACTCCGACTCAAAAGAAAGTAGATAAGGGGGTGCCTTTGAGTATTTACGTTATTACGTGGCCATGGTTCGTCTGATGCTTGAACGTTGGCGGCTCTATTTGCAAATTAATACCAGTAGAGTGTGATTTTCCAATTCGCGAGGGGTGAGAACCAACGGTTGTAGGGTTCTATAAAGCCATTGGTTTTCGGGGTCCTCTGAAAGTGTACGTTTTACATGGTAGCTGTGTCGGCTCCGTACTCGAATCCTCATGTATGCTTTATACGTTGCAGTTTGACTCGCGGGGTCTTTTTCCTCCTATGAAAATTCCTACTTTTAGATGCGCCCATTCGATAAGCTTCGTTATGAAGCTTCTATTGTGAAAAAACACACGGAGGCTTTGTAGGCGAAGTGAAAAACAATTACTTCTAATCAGTAGCGGAATCATGCTGAGTGAATACTTATTATAGCATGCTGTCTATGCGCGCCAATATTATGGCTTTAAGTCGGTTGGTCGCAGCACCTCATTGACGTGGTTTTGTAAACAGAGGGAGTTGTGTGAGAAAGTGAAGTATTACCCTTGTCAATCAGGCTTTTTCTGCAGTAAAGTAATTAGTTGCAGCTTCATGCAAAAGCGCATAAGCGAACTGTTTGGCGTTGTGAAAAAAGCCACTGAATTACATTGTCTGGTTTTGTAAACAGAGGGCGTATTGAGCTGCCATAACAATAAAAAAATATTTTAATTTACTAGCACATGGAGAGCGTAAAATGAGTGCCATAGCACCTGATGTTTCCCGGTCACAAGCAACGTGGCCGATGTATTTGCCTTATTTGGTCCCAATGTTGATTTCCTCGGCTGCGACGGTTCTGGTTTTTACCAATTCCAGCGTTGTAGGTTGGGGGTTTGTCGCATTCTTGG
Organism: Gammaproteobacteria bacterium; assembly: GCA_019090565.1. Classification (GTDB taxonomy): domain Bacteria; phylum Pseudomonadota; class Gammaproteobacteria; order Pseudomonadales; family UBA3067; genus UBA3067. The sequence goes on along the minus strand of JAHRVS010000222.1, from coordinate 1,210 downwards.
TTGCGCTGCAAGTGCTTGAGCCAATTTTGGGCGAAGATCATGAGACCTACGAATGGAAGGCACCGCAGATTTTTGTACGTATGATGCAATTCTATTCCGTTGGTACTGTGCTGACTTTTGTGGGTTTTCTATGGGTGATGGCTCACGCACATAATGGCGCAGATTTTTTGGGAATTGCAGCAGGCCTACAAGCAGTGACCGGTTTTGATATGTTAGCCGCCCATGCTGATGATGGATGGGTTCAGTACTTTGTTGCCATGTTGCTATTTAGCATTACCTCTAGCCTGGGTACGGTCGCTATCGGTCATGAACTTTGCCATCGTTTACATGAGCCGCTATCTGTATTTCTTTCTCGCTTGATGGGTGTCTTCACCATGTTTAGTTACTACGCGGTTGAACACCCCTATGGGCATCACCTCACAGCAGCGACGCCTCATGATTCAAGTACAGCACTTCGTGGCGAAGGAATCATGGCGTTTACCAAGCGTACGTTAAAGCAAGATTATGAAATTGTGTGGGAAATTGAGAAAAGCCGTCTTGAGAACCTTGGCCTGCCTGCGTGGTCTTTTAACAACCGGTTAATAAGAGGCTTTCTTGTTGAGTTATTGGTTATCGTGAGCGTTGCAGCCATTACGGGTTTCCTTGGTTTAGCATTATTTGCCATTGGCGTAATACAAGCGCACTTGGGGTACAAAGCCGGCGTGTATATTCAGCACTATGGCTTGGTGCGTGACCCTGATGAGCCTATCGAAATTAAACATTCGTGGGGTTGCACGTATAAGGTTACTAATTGGTTGACAGACGGAATAGGTCGTCATGCCGACCATCATGATGTGCCTGAGCGCGAATTTTGGAATTTGGTTCCTCATTTAGAGGGTCCTCAATTGCCCGCTGGCTACATGAAAATGATGGGGTTGTCTCGTAACAAGAAGAAATGGGAGGATGCGATGGTGCCGCTTCTCATTGAGTGGGACGAGAACCATGCGTCTCCAGCTGAAAAGCTGCTTGCCTTGGAGGCAAACGAGAAGAGCGGGCACCCTGACTTGCTCGCCCATGCACGCCGACAGCGCGCCGAGCTGGAAGAAGAAGGCTTGCTACCTATAGCTCAAACTGCCTAGCCTACTCTAGGTTAGTCATTCAAAAAGGCTCACTGTGTTCAGTGGGCCTTTTTTGTTTGAGGGCTAGCTACTTGCTTTCTAGAAAGGATAGC